>DBCF01000083.1:13559-27448 GCA_002292925.1 Roseiflexaceae bacterium UBA965
CCTGATGGCGGCTTCTACGGCTTCGGCATCAATGCTCCAGCTTTTGGGTTCGACGTCGACCACAACGGGTAGTGCACCCGCTGCCATGGGGGCATAGGCAGTTGCGGCAAAGGTCAATCCAGGTACGATGACTTCGTCACCCCAGCCAATATTGAGTGCTTTGAGGGCGACTTCCATAGTGACCGTGCCATTTACCATCAAAATCCCATGTTTGCTTCCTTGAAATTGGGCAAAGTCGGCACAAAATTGGGCATTGTAGGGGCCAGGCTCGGGGTATCCACCCCAACGCCCGCTCCGTAGTGCCTCAATCAAACGAGCCTCGTCACGCTCATCGTGTACGGGCCATTCGGGGTATCCTTGTGGGCGTATGGGAGAACCTCCGGCAATGGCAAGTTGATCTGACATCGTCTTCCTCCTTGATGCGTTATTTGGTTAAATTTGGGGTGGAAAAAATGCGTGCCCAATGGTCATTAATGAGCAGACGTACTGCGTCGCATGATGATGTCCGTACTATGAGTATACTTGAAAATTTCTGTGGGGTCGATGATGCGCTGTTGTGCAAATGCAACAAAGCCACCAATTTACCCGTTTGCTACGATGGGTAGATTGGTGGCTTTCCATAATGGATCGCGTAGAAACCGCGCGCATACCGGTGCGATTTACGGCTGACGCACGGTAACGACAATCGTCGTACCATCGGGAACTAGGCTCCCAATGGTTGGTTCGGTACTCGCGACTTGACCGGCCGCGACGGTATCACAGAGCGTGCCAAGGGTATCACACCCTTGATAGACCACATTGGTGGTGGTAATGCCTGCAGATTGAAGCAATTTGAGTGCGTCTATTTCAGAAATATTCACCACATTGGGGACGCGTCGATTGGCACCGAGGCTGGCATAAATACGTACGGTATCGCCGGCTTGTAAGGCGGAATCAGGTACGGGATCGGTGCGGATGACATGATTGATCTCAATTGTGGCGTTGTATTCTTCGATGAGGATTACGCGGAGATTCATGCCTTCGAGTTGTTGGCGTACTTCATTGGCATTGAGGTCAACCACCTGAGCGGGGACACGGGGTGTCATTTTGCCTAAACTCGTGATGTAATGGACGGTTTTGTCTGCTGGTGCAGCATCACCGGCACTCGGGTTTTGGCTCATGATGAGCCCTTTGGGGATATCGTTGGAGTATTTGGCTTCATCTGCCACCGCCGTAAGCCCAGCACTCGTCAATATGGCGATGGCATCGGCCTCGTTGCGGTTGCGCAGATCTGGCACACTGGCACTCGAGAAAGAAATAATCGCCGTTGGCGTTGCGTCATTGAGTGGTTGCGTCGCGGTGGGTGCGGTATTGCGTGTGGCATTGGGGGCAATGAGCCCATTAAATGACCCAATGGCAAAGAGATAAAACACCCCGAGGGCGAGGGTTAGTAATAACAAGAGTAGTAAAAAACCGCCAAATTCGCGCCCGGCCCGTGAAGGCAGGGGGGATGTGATTGTGGAGCGCTTGGGGGGTAAATTGCGCATCCCAGCCGAAATCGACGTGGCACTGCGTCCATTGCCATTGGGTGTCCGCACTGGTCGTGGGGCAGTATCGCGGACTTCGGTTTCTTCTTGGGCGCGGAGCAACTGCCCAAATTCTTTGGCAGTGGCAGGGCGCTCTGAGGGGTTTTTGGCGAGTGCGCGCATGATGAGTTGCTCAAGCGCTGGTGAAACACTCGGGTTATGTCGGCGAATGGGAGGTGGCTTGGAGCCTACGTGTTGTAAGGCCACCGCCACCGCACTATCACCCATAAAGGGCAATTGTCCGGTGAGCGCTTCGTAGATGGTGACTGCCAAGGCATAGATATCAGATTGGGCAGTTGCCGGTTGCCCACGTGCTTGCTCAGGTGAAATATAGTCGGCGGTGCCAAAGGTCACGCCGGTCTCAGTTTGGGCGGTCGAAAGCCCGCTTTTGGCGATACCAAAATCAGTGATTTTGGCAGTACCGTCATGAGAAACCATGATGTTTTGGGGTTTGACGTCACGATGCACCATACCAAGTTGGTGGGCTGCGTCGAGACCATCGGCAATGGCGCTGGTGATTTGTAGCACCTGTTGCACTGGGAGCTGTTTGTAGCGCAAAATCATGCTTTTGAGGTCACTACCGTCGACGAACTCCATTACGATGAAGTGCTGGCGTTCTTCTTGACCGACATCATAAATATCGACGATGCTGGGGTGGCGTAGATTGGCTGCAGCCTGGGCTTCGTGGCTGAAGCGTTGCAAAAAATTCAAATCACTCGCATGATGCGGGTGCAGAATCTTGATGGCAACGACCCGATTGAGGCGTACGTCACGACCACGGTAGACCGTGGCCATGCCACCGTCACCAATTTTTTCTTCGAGTTCGTAACGCTGATTCAGTATTTTTGATTGCATGTTGGTAGGTTTACTTACGCAAATGTACGACGAATAGCAGGGTTGGCCGGTGTATGGGTGACGATGCCGAGATGTGCTTCGAGTAAACACAAATTGATGACATCTTCTTGGTTGTAATGAAGCAAGATTTCGAGTGATTGCTGGTCATGGAGATCTTCGTAGCGCCGCCAGAGCCGCGGAGCATCGAATCCACTTATGCCAGCCGTGGCGCGCTGGATGCCAACGTGTGTTTCGATGAGCTTGAGCCCACCGCGTAGCCCGCGCTTGCGACACACCAACATCAAATCACTGTGTGTGTAATCGTTTAACAAATTAATCCGTAAACGACGCTTGATGAACGGTAAGTCGAAACCTGAACCGTTGAATGTGACAATCGTTTCAACACCTTCGAGGGCGCTGTAGATTGCCAAATCATTAATCCCGCCATCAATGAGCTGAATTGTGCCGATGTCACTACGATAAATGCCGATAACACTTATGCGCTGGTCATGGGTTGTTTCGATGTCGAGATACGCACGCATCCAAAACTCCCACCCACATCTGGCAGAGCAGGGCACAGATGGAAATAACTATACAATAACATGGCTAATTATGACATACTGTAGTGCACATGTCAAAACAGATATATACCGCAGTGGTATACTGTATTTTGACATTTTTGGTACCAAACGATACGTTAAAACGATTAAAGGAAGATTACATTATGCCACGTCCGGTGATTCTTGATACCGATCCTGGTATCGATGATGCACTCGCCATATTATTGGCGATTGCATCCCCTGAAGTCGATTTACGTGGAGTGAGCGTGACGGGTGGCAACTGCCCACTCGCTGATGGCTGGCACAATGCCCGCAACGTGCTGGCACTCGCCCAGCGCACTGACATCCCCGCCTTGGCCGGGGTCGCATTGCCACTGTTGCGTCCAGCGTTTACCGCTGCCGAAACGCACGGAGCCAGCGGGCTCGGCTATGCCGTATTGCCTCCGTCATCAGCCCCCCAGGTCAGTGAGCACGGGGTTGATTTTATCATCCGCGAAATCATGGCCCAGCCAGGTGAGGTGACGTTGGTGCCCGTGGCGCCATTGACCAATATCGCCATGGCTATTCGTAAAGCCCCCGAGATTGTTCCCGCCGTGCGCCAAGTGATTATCATGGGTGGGGCGGTGCGCGCCGATGGCAATACCACGTCGCTCGCAGAGTTTAATTTTTTTGTTGATCCCCATGCTGCCCACATTGTGCTGACCAGTGGGATGCCGATTACGTTGGTGCCGTGGGACATTACCGTCGAAGTAATGCTTTTTCAACAACATGTTGACCGCCTGCTCCAAGTTGATTCGCCGGTGTCGCGTTTCATTGCAGCAGCGACACGGTTTTATATGGAATTTCATCAGGCCAGCTTTGGCGTGTCAGGATGCGCCATCAACGACCCCGTAGCCTTGGCACTAGCATTTATGCCTGAATTGGCTACGACCCGCGCAGTCCGCATCGACATTGAGCATACCAGTGAGCTGACCATGGGTAAGACGGTGTTGAGTTATGTGGGTGATGAATCACACCCTCCCTGTGATACTGATATGACAGGATTTGATAGTACGCGCTGGCCTGCAACGTGGCGGTCGATGCATCGCCCGGTGCCCAATGTACAACTGGTGACGGCGTTTGATACCCCACGCTTTATCGAAATGTTTGTGACACGGATGGAAGCCCTCGCACAGCAGATCCGCTAGCGTAATATGCAACCATCACCACGATACATGCGTCGTACGGGGCAGGAATATTAGTGTTGTACAGGGAGTTGATTATGACTATTCAACAAAAATTAACCCGCAGTCGCAGTGATCGCTTGATTAGTGGCGTATGTGGTGGATTAGCGCGTTATTTTTCACTCGATACCGTATTGGTACGTGGCATATTTGTGGTGGTTGGATTGATGAGCATGGGGATGGCGGCGATTTTGTACTTGGCGGCGATTTTTTTGATCCCCGAAGAAAGTGAAATCGGTGCAGCCAACCAAAATCATCCGGGCTGGCGCTTTGACCCGTGGACCGGCGAGCGCGTCAATGCACCCAAATCTGCTGAACCCCAAAACGAAATCGTGGCAGTACCCGCTACCACAACTGCTACTCAATCATCCAATGAAAACGCAGATATGCGCTAATTGCGTATCGTCCCGTGGGTTTCACCCCTGTTGAAGTCACCCCGACTTCAACAGGGGTTTTTGATGATGCGGAAGCCCAAAAAGGGATTGGTTAATAAAGGATCCATCCGGAAGCGACACGCACACCGGGCATACCCATGTGGATTTACATAACAACCACCACGAATCACCCGTCGCCCGCTGGTTTGCAGATTGTTGCGGCCATCGTCGGCCTGATACGGGTAAGGGTAATCGAGCGACGTCGTCCATTCCCAGACCCCCCCGGCCATATCGAAGCATCCCCACGGGCTGGCACCACTAGGGTAGCTTGCGACGGGGGGGAGCGCGCTACAGCTGCCACGCACTGCGGCGCGCGTATCATCCCAGTTATTGCCCCACGGGAATTGGCGGCCATCGCTGCCGCGGGCAGCACATTCCCATTGGGCTTCGTCGGGGAGGGTGTATGTGGCGCTTGTGTGTTGGCTCAGCCAGACACAAAACGCATTGGCCATTGGCCAGGTGATATTGACAACGGGATTGGTGGGGAATATCGATTGGTGTTGCCAGCTACTCGGTGTTGCGCCACCATCGGCGATAAATGCGGCATATAACGCTACGGTCACAGGTGTGGTGGCGATGGCATAACTCGCGAGGGTCACGCGGTGTTGCGGTGATTCTTCGCGGTACGATTCACGGGTACCGCCGTAGGTTTTTGCTAATGTGCTGAGTTCAGACTCGTTGGTGCCCATCAAAAACGTGGTGGCGGGGATGGTGACAAAGGTGGGCAGTGGGATGGTCATGCCACCACCTCCCAACTACTACCGGTTGCCGTGCGTTTAAATGCGATCTGGGTAGGGAAGAGGTCGCGCAGTTCTTGGATGTGGGTAATCACCAAAATAGTATGGAATTCATCGCTGATACTGTTGATGGCTTCGACGAGGCGTTCGCGGCCTTGGGCGTCTTGGGTACCAAAGCCTTCGTCGATAATCAAGGTTTCGAGGCGGTGCCCTGCGCGATGGGTCAGGAGTTTTGAAAGGGCAATTCGGAGCGCAAAGCTAATCCGGAAGGCTTCGCCGCCGCTATAGGCTTCGATTGGACGGATGCCACTTGCGTCTGAAACACGCAGATCAATGGTTTCGCGTGATTCGCCTTTTTGGGTTTCGGTTTTGGTCGAAATAGCCAAATAGAGTTGATTATCACTCATCCGGGTGAGAATCTGATTGGTCTCGTGTTCGAGGGCGGGGATGGCGTATTCGCTGATGAGCATGGCCTGGATGCCTTTGCTGGCAAAAGCTTTTTCGAGGATGTCGTAGCGGTTGATTTCTTGGGCCAGGGTTGCCAGCCGCGTTTGGTGGATGATGAGCTTGTTTTGGGCTTCACGGGCCTGCGAGAGTTTTTCTAAGAGTTGGCTACGGTGACCGTGACAATTGCGGATGGCGATGTCGGCTTCACTGCGCATTTGCTGTGGGGTCTGATTGATATTTACGGCGCCAATATAGGGCTCGAGGGCGATGCGCTCTGCTGTATATTTGTGGATTTCAGCCGTACTCGTGTCACGACTGGTGCTGAGTTCTGTCAGGCGTTGCGTGGTCTCGCCGAGGCGTACTTGTGTGAAATCGAGGGTGGTTTGGTCAAGTGCGAGTTGGTTGTATTGTGCGCGAAAGGGTGTGAGCTGGTCGATTTGCGTTTGCAGGGCACGTAAGGCGCTGGGGTCATAGTTGAGTGCAGTGATTGCTTCGCTGAGTTGGGCTAGGGTGTGTTGTTCAGCGAGGGCATATTGATGGGTATCGAGTTGGTGTTGGGCGTCATCACGCTCACTCAGACAGTGTGCGCGGCGTTGTTTTTGGGTAGTGAGTTGGGCAATGTCGTGGCTCAGTTGGTCAATGCGTTGTTGCACAAATAGGCGTTCAGATTGTTGCTTGGTTGCGCTATTGAGGGCATCGTCAGTATCACGGATGTGTTGTTGGGTGGTAGTGATGGCTGTTGGAATATCACGTGCCGTAATGATTGCGAGTTGCTGTTGGTATTGGGCGTGTTGGGTTTGGGCATTGTCGCGTTCAGTGCGTTGGGCGTCGATTTTGCCGAGGCGGCGGCGAATATCACTAGCCTGTTTCGTCTGTTGTTCGCACTGAAGGATTTCGGCTTCGAGCGTGGCAATTTGTTGATTGATGTGCGTGATTTGATCACGGAAATCGCTGAATTGATTCCGCAGGAGCACGATTTCACGTTCGAATTCTGCCACGGCCTGGGTGTGGTGATCGTGATCCATCATGGTATGGCAGGTTGGGCAGGGTTGGTCAACGGTGAGGGCTTTTTGTTTGGTAGCGAGTTCGAGTCCGCGGGTTTTGACGTCGTCGCGCTGGCTACTCAAGGCAGCTTTTTTGGTTTGCAGGGTCATTAATTCTGATTGGATGGCAGTGATGCGTTGTTGGGCCGTGTCACAATCCGCTAATTGCGTGTTGAGGGTGTCCCATTGTTGGGTTGCGATATCGAGTTGGGCGATACGATCATCGAGCTCTTGGATTTTGCTGGTGAGGGTTGCATGTTGGTGCAGTTGTGTCTGTTGATCGGTGAGGGTGGCGCGTAGCTGGTGTTGCTGCTGTTTTAGGTCGGTGATTTGGGCATTGACATCGTGCAACGTCGCAATTTGGGCAACGAGCTGGGCATGATTACTAACCAAGGTATCATAGTTGGCCAAAGATCCATCGATAAATTGGATTTCGTCAGTGAGCCGTTGGATGTGATGACCGAGGAGTTGTTTGGCGTCATTGATGTGTTGGGTGGCGACTTGGTGTTGGTGTTGTAGCGTATCGTACTGGTCGCGTTGGCTGGTCAGCTGACGCGCCGTCTGCTCGTGTGCGCCGAGTAGGTGGTACTGGGCTTCGATGATGGGGCGTTGGGCAAGTTGGTGGGTTAATTGGGTAATTGAAATTTGTAATTCTTGGTGGAGTGTGGTTTTTTCGTCGTATTGCGCTTGGGTGGTGGTGAGATTTTGTTGGGCTTTTTGTAGCGAAATCCGGGTATCGGCGTATTTGCCATAGGTTTCGGCGGCAGCGAGGCGGGTATCAGCGTCGTCAAGCAAGAGTTCGAATTCAGGGATGTCGGCTACTTGCTTTTCGTCGTTGATCATTTGCCCTTGCAGGTTGATTTTTTCGTCGTTGAGGGTACTACGAGCTGCTTTGGTGCGTTCGCGGTATTTCTCGTATTGATCGATTTCGAGGATTTGCGCCAAAATATCACGCCGTTCGCTGGGGGTGAGTTGAGTAAAGGCATCGGCGCGTCCTTGGCGGAGGTAGGCCGAGTTTTGGAATACGGAGTAACTCATCCCCATAATCTCGTTGGTGATGCGCTGTTGCGTTTCACGCACAGTACCGCCATTGATTGATGCCCATTTGGTGCGTTGGGGATCGCTGGCTTGCTCAAGCAGAATCTTGGTGCCACCTCGGCGATCAACGCCGTAGTTGCGGTTGACTCTGTAGGCAATGTCATTGACCATAAACGTCAATTCGACATACATTTCTTGTTCGCCGATGGTGATGATTTCACGTTCGCCGAGGCGAGCTTCGCCCCAGATCGCCCAGTGAATGGCTTCGAGGAACGATGACTTGCCGGCGCCGTTGTCCCCACTGAGACAGGCGATATGGATAGCCGTAAAGTCAAAAATAGGTGTTTCACCACGATAACTCAAAAAATTTTTCATGCGCAAGGTAAGTGGGATCATTGTGGCCTCTTGTTATTGAATGGCGTGAATGGTGGCAATGATGGATTGATTAAACACGACATTGGTACAGGCATCCCAGATAGGATGCATTTGTTGGCGTTGTTGGGTGGCTTCTTGGCGTAAGTGGCTGAGGATTTTTTTGGCGTCGGGGTTGGTAAGGAGCTTCATATCAGCAAGTAATTCGTTGGCGACGACGGCATCTTGGAGCACCCCGAGGTGCTTTTGCAGGGCGTCGAGGGCAATCAACGCAGGCTGTGTTTCGGGGATGAGGATGGTGGGGAAGCATTCGAGGATGTAGCGCAATCGTTTGCCGCGGATGCGCAGGGCATGGAGCTCACTTTCGGCGACGCGTTCAAAGCTACCTGGCAGGGGTTGTTGTAATTCGTGACAGCGTTGGCTGATGCTTTCACCCAAGGCGGTCACGACGGAGGTTTGGGTAGTGATAGTAGCGGCTTGGCTGGTACAGACAAACGTGGCGTAGGTTTCTAAAAATCGATGATGTTTGGCACTTGTAATCAGTTCATGCAAGGCGGTTAAGGCTTTTTGGCGGGTTTTGTGGATGCCTTTTTGGATGCTATCGGGGATTGGTGTTTCTCCAAAAATTCGTTGGGCGGTGTCATGAAATGCATCACAGTCACGTACGACTCCATGGAATCGTGCCATGCGCCGGAAGCCGCGCCGGAATTGATTGAGAATTTCGCCATCATAGACACCATCGGCACAGTCGAGCAATGCCCGGATTTTGCGCAATGTGACGCGCATACGATGGATGCTTTGGGCTTCAAACGTGGCGAGGACTTCTTGTTCGCGCTGAAGCATACGCCGGAGCTGGTAGCGGAGCTGTAAGCGGAGCCCTTCGCTAAAGGGTTGATGATGCAGATCGAGTGCGGCGCCATAGACATGATAGTTGGGTAAGGTGACTTGGCTGATTAATTGGGCAACCTGGGCGCGTTGGGTGTTGTCAAGTGCCAACCAATAGGGTTCACTCACTAAATTGGTTTGGTTGGTGTATTCGCGACTGAGTTGGACGGCGCTGGCGGACAAAAGGCGGTTCGTGGCGGTGTCATGGTGGGCAAGGGGCACAAACAGTGCCTCATCACCGCTCCGTTGCGTGCCAAGTAATACAGCGATATGGGCATCACGCGCGTGGGTTTCGTCGGGGTCTTCGGGATAGTTGGCATAAAACCGTAACCCTCGTGAGAATTTGCTCATTTGTTCGTGCATACTCGGTACATGTTGTTGTACCAATTGCCCTAATTGCGAAATTTGAGCTGGGCTAGTTGATTGGCGGGCTTCGATTTCGATTTCGCAGAATGATTCATGGTGGCCAGCAGCATGGATACTGCCATGATCGAGGACTAATTCGGCGACGTTTTGGCTATGATGATCAACGATATTGCGGATTTGGCGTTTGGTGATGGTATGCACAATGGGTAACAGCTCATGGGCCGCCACCCCGTAATGGTTGAGGAGTGCTATTATTTGGTCTGGCCACTGCGATGCGGTAAGCGGGTATTCGTATTCGTGGCGTACTGACACGTCTCCCACATCGGGTTGACTGGTTTTGATGGTGATAAACTGGATGGCTTGATCGACGATGCGAATCCGCAGGCTTGCATTGGCCTTGGTTAATGCGTGCGTGGTTGTATCAAAGTAAATAGTATGGAGCTGTTGGGTGGCATGCGCCTGAAGCTGGTATTGGGCGAGGGTACGCCGCTTCCACAAGCGTTTGGCCGCATGCTCGTCAATGACACGTAATTTGAGTTCAATTTCATGGGGAATGGTCATAAAAACTACACCTTGTGGAGGTTGCATGATTGCTCATTAATTATACGGGAGTTTGTCGAGATTGTTGGCGGTTTTTGTGCATAAAAGTGACGCAATTGGTTAATCCTGCGGATTTATTTGGGGTAATTGGGGCGCATCGTGATTTGTATTTCATGGGGCACGGGGTGCCTTGCACACCCGTAGATTATGATGGAGCCCCGTACGCACCGTGATGGTGGGATCGATAGCGTGATTGATGATGGTATTGCGCAATAGAATGCCTATTCTGTCTCATCCAATGCCTCAGCCGACATTCATCCCTACTTCATGCTATAATGCTCTAGAAATGCACAATTCGCCGCGCCATGGTAGGCGCACCTTGAGCACACACGGAGTTATTTCGGTGAAGGTTACAAGTGAGCGCTTGCCGCGCAGTTTGATGAAGTTGACTGTCGAGATGGACGAAGCCACAGTCGAGAAAGAGCTCGACCGGGCTGCTCGGAGTTTGTCACAAAAAGTACGTGTCCCGGGCTTCCGCCCCGGCAAAGTACCCCGTCCGATTCTCGAACGTTTCTATGGGCGTCAAGCGCTCGTCGAAGAAGCGTCTGAGGGGATTATCAATGCGGGCTTTCGTCAAGCCCTCGAACAAGAAGGCATTGAGCCCGTTGGTCAAGCAAGTCTTGAAGACGTGCAGTTTGTCACTGCACCGTATACGTTTGTCATCCAAGTACCCGTTGATCCTGTGACCCGGATTGCCGACTACTCCGGCTTCCGCCAGGCACTCGAAGTACCGGCCATCAGTGATGTCGTATTGCAACGTGCCCTCGATGAAGCGCGCGAACGCCACGTGGTATTACGTGAGCCCGAAGAAATCCGCGCTGCCAGTCAAGGCGATTTGGTGTCGGCTGAAGTCGATGCCTTGCGTGACGGGATCTCAATCAATGGCCGCGAACCAGGGCAGGCAGCCCCCAGCACTGATCTCATCCTTGAGACAGGGCGTTTGGTCGAAGGCTTGATGGAAGGTATCATCGGCATGGCAATCGGCGAAAACCGCCAAATCTCGGCGTTTTTGCCTGACGATTATGCCACCGAAGATATGCGTGGCGCACCGGTGGTATTTGATGTCACCTTGCGGCGCATCCAAGAGCGTATTTTGCCCGATTGGGAAGAATTGCCAACCCTCGAAAACTTCGAAGGTTCTTTGGCCGACTTCAAAATCAAGACCAGTGATGAATTGGCCAAAAACGCCAATACCAATTCAGAAAATCGTCTCATCAATGCATTTGTTGATGGGTTGGTTGCTGGGGCCATCTATGATTACCCCGATGTTGCAGTCGAGCAAGAAGCCGATCGCGTGTTGAGCACCCAAGAAGCCGAGTATACGCGTTATGGTACCACTGCCGAAGCCGTCTACAAGCAAATGGGCCAAGACCGCAATGAGTTGGTCAAACGCTTACTCCCCGAAGGCGAAGAGCGTCTCAAGCGCAATTTGGCTATGCGTGAGTTTGTGTTGGCCGAAGGCTTGACGGTCAGCGACGAAGAAATCGACGCTGAAATCGGTGCGATGCTCGGTGATTACAATGGTGAGCAACGTGACGCGATGCTTGGTTTGTTGCGTGGACAGATGGTGACGTCAATCGCCAACAGTGTCCTCGACAAAAAAATGCGCGCCCGTATCATCGAAATTGCCACCCAAGGTGCTGGTGCCGTGGCCGCTACCGAAGCTCCGGCTGCGCCCAAGAAACGCACCACCAAAAAGGCTGCAGAAGCCGCTGAAGGTGCAACTGCTGAGGCCGAAGCAACCCCAGCTCCCAAGAAAAAAAGCACCAAGAAGAGCGAGTAATCGCATTGGTGTAACCAAGGAGGTAGCGCATGAAATGGCAATCACAAGTTGAACTCATGGCAATGATGCCACAGATTACCCAACTCGTTCCGACCGTAGTAGAAACCACCGGTCGCGGTGAATATCGTTCTGACATCTATTCACGGCTCCTCAAAGAGCGGATTATCATGTTAAGTACGCCCATCGAAGACATGGTGGCAAATCTGGTAGTGGCGCAGTTGCTCTTTCTTGAGCACGAAAACCCTGAGCGCGATATCATGCTCTACATCAATAGCCCCGGTGGTTCGATTACTGCCGGGTTGGCGATGTACGACACCATGCGAATGATTCGCCCCGATGTCGCCACCGTCTGTGTCGGTATGGCGGGGAGCATGGCCACCATTCTGTTGGCAGGGGGTGCCAAAGGCAAGCGGTATAGCTTGCCCAACTCCACCATCCACATGCACCCGGCTGGTGGTGGTGCCCGTGGTTATGCCCCTGATGTCGAAATCATGGCTCGTGAATTGTTGCGCTCGCAACAAATCATCCGTGACTTGTTGTCGGCAGATACGGGTCAGACCAGTGAACGCATCGCCAATGACTTTGATCGTGATTTGTTTATGAGTCCCGAACAAGCCAAGGAATACGGGATCATCGACGAAATCCTCACCCGCGAAAAATTACAACAACGCGGTTAGTTGGTACGAAATAGTACATTTTTTGAGGTAGATAATGTCAAATAGCGGTCGTGGCGTCTATAATTGCTCGTTTTGTGGGCGTAGCCAAGATGAGGTGCAACGCCTCATCGCCGGCCCACCGCCCATTTTTATTTGTGATGAGTGCGTCGCGATTTGCAACCAAGTTATCGCCGAAGAACGCCAACGGGCCCAACCGACGCCTCCACCTGCTCCGGCGGTGGAGCGTCCGTTGCCCGTGCCGCATACGCTCCGTGCCAACCTCGATGACTATGTCATCGGTCAAAACCGTGCCAAAGTCATGCTCGCGGTCGCGGTATATAACCACTACAAACGGATTCGTGCCAATCAAACCCTCAACGATGTCGAAATCGGCAAAAGTAATGTGTTGCTGATTGGTCCGACAGGAAGTGGCAAAACACTACTCGCCCAAACACTTGCCAAAGCACTTGATGTCCCCTTTGCCATTGCCGATGCTACCGCATTGACTGAAGCAGGGTATGTGGGTGAAGACGTCGAAACAATCTTGCTCCGCTTGATTCAAGCAGCTGATGGTGATATCGAACGTGCCAAAACGGGCATTTTGTATATCGACGAAATCGACAAAATTGCCCGTAAATCAGATAACCCGTCAATAACCCGTGATGTGTCGGGCGAGGGCGTGCAACAAGCGCTCCTCAAGATTCTCGAAGGATCGGTTGCGCATGTGCCACCAGTGCCAGGCCGCAAGCATCCCCAGCAAGAATTTATCCCGTTTGATACGTCGCAGGTATTGTTTATCTGTGGTGGGGCATTTGAAGGTATCGACAAAATTATCGCCAATCGAGTCGGCCAAAATCGTGCGATTGGGTTTTCGGCAGTTGGAGGTCCTACTCCACCACCACCCACCACGACGACCTCAACCCACTTCCTTGACCAGGTTATTCCCGATGATTTGCTCAAATACGGGTTTATCCCTGAATTCATTGGGCGTATCCCGGTGATTGCCCCATTACAGCCACTTGATCGCGATGCGATGCGGCGGATTCTGACCGAGCCCAAAAACGCAGTGGTCAAACAATATCAACGATTATTGGCGATGGATGATGTGGTGCTCGAGTTGACCGATGAGGCCATTGACGCTGTCGCTGATGCGGCTATCAAGTCTGGGACGGGGGCGCGGGCGTTGCGGAGTATCCTCGAAGGGGTGCTCATCAATGTCATGTATGATGCGCCGTCGCAACCAAACCTCGCCCGCTGCATCATTACGGCTGACGTGGTGACGAGCCAACAGGCTCCGACTCTCGAATTTCGGACGCCGCCAGTTGAGACGACAGCGCCAATTGAGA
>DBCF01000083.1:27501-40265 GCA_002292925.1 Roseiflexaceae bacterium UBA965
GAGACGACAGCGCCAATTGAGACGTCGCCACCAATTGAAACGTCACCATCGCAAGTAGGGTAATTCGGTACAACAGCGCATGCACGGCATGCGCTGTTTGTTGCTGATTATTTTTACTACTACATGTCGTACGAACATAAAGTTGACGTATGATGGAGTTAGTGTATAATAATCATATATAACAATATGCTCTCAAGTGAATCAATGCATGGCGTGGTTGAGTCTGATGTGCATGTATTGTTGCGTGGTTGAGTACTGGTACATTATGCGCTTGCGGGCGCCGCTTTTTTGGTTGTATTTGTTACTACAAAAGGTGGTACTACAATGAAGTTAACGAGACGAACTATCGGTCGAGGTGATCAACAAGCTGCACGACGGATTTTATTTGCAGATGATGATCCGTCAATTGCCACGTTGATTCAAGTTTCGTTGAGTGGATCACGCTATGAAGTAGTGGTGGTCAAAAACGGTCTAGAGGCACTCAAAGCGTTTAGTGATAGCGCATTTGATATTGTGCTCCTAGACGTGATGATGCCATATGTCGATGGGTTTGAGGCCTGCAAACGCATCCGTGAGCAATCTGATGTGCCGATTATCATGTTGACGGCGCGTGATGGTAGTGATGACATCGTGCAGGGCTTTGAGCTCGGCAGTGATGATTACATTACCAAGCCCTTCAAAACGGTCGAAGTAATTGCACGGATAGAGGCAATTTTGCGGCGTGTCGATGGCATGAAAAACCGTCAAGCGCCCACGATTGTGCGTGTAGGTGACATCGAAATCGATGCACCGCGCCACCGTGTCACATTGGCTGGCGCAGATGTCAATCTCACCCCTATGGAATTCGAGTTGTTGTACTTTTTGGCTGCAAATTATGGCGAAGTGTTTGACCGTGAGACATTGTTCCAAGAAGTCTGGGGCTATGACTATGTGGGCGAAACAAACTTGGTCGATGTCTGTGTGCGCCGTTTACGTGAAAAAATCGAAATCGAGCCGTCAAAGCCACGGCGGATTTTGACGGTACGAGGTGTCGGCTACAAAATGGCCGATGTGCCGTTGTCGGCAACTGCGCCCATGTTGACTAACGCAGAGCCAGTCACTGAGCCATTGATGGGCTACAACGCAGGTAAATAATGCTCATGGCATTTGCCGAGATAACAATCCCCCTGACGGTGATAACCGTCAGGGGGATTGTCGTTGACTATGGGTAAATGATTATTCGTCGTCGCTTGGTGCGTCTTCTTCGCCCTCGTCGTCACCTTCGAACATGTCGACACCAATCATATCGCCAATATCGAGGATTCGTTTGTGCTTCTGATCTTCGTTTTCGGGATCATCAGCGACCATGGCGACGACGGCGTCGTTGTCATTGAGTGACAATACCCGTACCCCTTGGGCACTGCGTCCACAAGCCCTGATTTCGCTGGCTTGGGTTTTGAGGACGATGCCGTTGCTGGTGATAAACGTCAGTAACATATCGGCGTCAATCACCCGCGCAATGGCAACGGTATCACCATCGGTAAGGGTCATCGTCTGCATCCCTTGAGTGCCACGCCCTTTGGGGCGATAGAGTTTGACTGGAGTGCGTTTGCCTTTGCCGTTACGGCCGATAATCACAAGCTGGGCAGTGTTTTCGACATCGGCACTGACGATATCCATACTAATGACTTCATCGCCGTCGCGCAAGCTAATCCCACGGACGCCGCCGGCTGGGCGACCCATCGGGCGTACTTGGGCTTGTTTGAAGCGCAAGGTTTTGCCGAGGCGAGTGGTAAGCATGATGTACTCATCACCCATGGTGGTGGTTACCCAACCGAGCTCGTCGCCTTCGTCTAGACCAATGGCAAGTAAGCCGTTCGAGCGTACTGAGCTATAGTCTTCGAGGGTGGTGCGTTTGACTTTGCCGCGCCGGGTGGCCATCAACAAGTACTTGGCTTGGGCATAATCAGGCACCGACAGTACGGATGTCACATGCTCGTGGGGTTGTAAGTCAATCAAGTTGACCAACGGTAGCCCTTTGGCGGTGCGGCTAGCGTCGGGTACTTCGTGGGCTTTGAGGCGATAGACCCGCCCAGAATTGGTGAAAAAGAGCAAATCATGCATGGTGTTACAGGTCAAAATATGACTCATCACATCTTCGTCACGGGTGGCTGCGCCCCGGATCCCTTTGCCACCGCGCTTTTGGGTGCGGAAGGTGTCAGGTGATTGGCTTTTGATGTAGCCACGGTTTGACAAGGTGATGAGCAGTTTTTCGTCAGGGATGAGGTCTTCGTCGTTGACTTCACCATTGACACCATAGATGATTTGGGTGCGGCGAGCATCGCCGTATTTTTCCATCAAGTATTTCAGGTCGGCTTTGATTAGCCCATTGAGCTTGACTTGATTGTTGAGTACTTCTTCGAGTTCGCGGATAGTTTTGCGCACCTCGGCTAGTTCTTCTTCGAGACGCTTGCGCTCGAGGGCTGCTAAGCGCCCCAGTTGCATGTCGAGAATGGCATTGGATTGCGCTTCGCTAAACGAGAAATTGCGCATCAAGTTGTTGCGCGCCGTATCACGTGAGCGTGAGTCGCGGATGGCTTGGATGACTTCGTCGAGGATGTCGATGGCGCGGGTTAAGCCTTCGAGGATGTGGGCCCGGGCGCGAGCTTTGTCGAGGTCGAATTCGCTACGGCGGCGGATGACTTCACGGCGATGCTCGATGTATTCTTGGAGCATGCGCTTGAGGGTCATCAAGCGTGGTTGCAAACCGCGTTCGATCAACGAAAGCATGTTGATTCCGAACGATGTCTGCATCTGCGTGTGTTTGTAGAGGGCATTGAGCACTTTGCGCGGCTGGGCATCTTGCTTGAGCATGATGACCACCCGCATGCCGGTGCGGTCTGATTCGTCACGAATATCGCGAATGCCCTCGATTTTCTTTTCGCGGACGAGTTCGGCGATGCGCTCTTGTAAGCGTGCTTTGTTGACTTGGAAGGGCAATTCGGTCACGATGATTTGGTGCGAATTGCGTGTGCCTTCTTCGACGTGGGCTTTGGCGCGGATGGTAATCTGACCACGACCAGTGCTATAGGCTGCGTTGATCCCCTCGTTGCCCAAAATCAAGCCACCGGTGGGGAGGTCTGGCCCGGGGACCAATTTAATCAAGTCTTCGACGGTAGCATCGGGATTGTCGATGAGATAGGTGATTGCCTGACACACTTCGTTGAGGTTGTGTGGCGGGATGTTGGTGGCCATACCGACGGCAATCCCGTTGGCGCCATTGAGGAGCAAATTGGGTAAGCGCGCAGGGAGTACTGTGGGCTCGCGGAAGGTGCCGTCAAAGTTATCGCGGAAGTCGACGGTGTTGCGCTCGATATCAAACAGCATTTCTTCGGCAATGGCAGTCAAACGAGCCTCGGTATACCGCATGGCAGCCGGTGGGTCGCCGTCGATACTGCCAAAGTTGCCTTGGCCGTCGATGAGTGGGTAGCGCATGTTCCATGGCTGGGCTAAGCGTGCCAAGGCGTCGTAGACAGAGCTATCGCCGTGGGGATGCATTTTGCCGAGCACGTCGCCGACGATACGGGCGCATTTTTTGTAGGGCTGATTATTGCGCATCCCCATTTCCCACATACCATACAGAATGCGGGTTTGCACGGGCTTCAACCCGTCACGGGTATCTGGCAGTGCGCGCGAGACGATAACCGACATGGCATAATCCAAGTATGCCGTGCGCATTTCGTCTGTGATACTGCGATTGCGAATTGCACCGACTTCCATAGTTCACCCCTATTTATGAGCACCAAAAAGATTACAATTTGATGAATGAATTATACCATATTTTTGTTGGGGTTGTGATTGTAGGTACGCCCAAAAATGCGATTTTGGAGATGAATTCTCCTCGTGCAATGGTTTTTATGATAGTATGAAATTACTATATAAAAGTTTAATATTTTTAATATTAAAACATACGTCATTATTATTCAGTGGCACAAGGGGGTGATACGGTGATTGGGGTGATTCCGCGCACGGCAACCGGCACAAAGTCGAGATAATCACAAGCCGTAAGTTGATAATAGGTGCCATTGACGGGGCCTTGGGTGGCGTTGCCCCAATCATCGGGACGATGGAGATGCCCATACAAGCAGGCACTTACGCCACTCGCGGCAAATTGAGTAGCGAAATCCGTTGGGCGCCGGTCAATAAATGGAGGGTAATGAATCATGGCGATGATTGGGCGTTGATTGGCAATTTTGTGGGCTTCGGTTAGCGCACGTTGCATCCGCAAGAGCTCACGTGCATAGATGCGTTGGTCAACCGCCACATCAAAGCCTGGTGTGCCTGGGGCGCTCCAGCCACGGGTACCACAGACAACCACGTCACCGAGGTCAAAGGCGTTTGATTCAATCAAGGTAATCGACGGTGGGAGGTAGGGCTTAATCGGTGATACGCGATCCCACCAGTAATCGTGATTGCCTTTGATGCAATATTTGCGCCCGGGGAGTTGATCGATCCAGCGCAAATCAACGAGGGCTTCTTTGATTTGCATGGCCCACGATATATCACCGGCAATGAGGACAATATCATCTGGGGCGATGAGGTTTTTCCAAGCGGTGGCAACACGTTCGGGATGATTACGCCAGCGATTCCCAAAAATATCCATGGGTTTGGGATTGGCAAACGATAAATGTAGGTCTGAGATGGTCCAAATCATAACGGTAATAACTCAATCGCATGCAGAAATAAGTACTCGAAGCATATATCTAATGCACTATGGCATCAAATATCTTTAGGCATGGTAGCAGATGACAGGGTCCGTGCCAAATCTACGGGCAACCAGTCTGGTAACGGCGCAACAATGGTAATCGGGGTATCGTGGATGGGATGAGGGAAGGTGAGCTGCCATGCATGGAGCCGATGGGGCTGCGGTATTGTATCGGCTGGTCCATAACTGCGGTCGCCAACGATGGCATGCCCGAGCTCTGCAATATGCAAGCGGATTTGATGCGTCCGTCCGGTATGCGGGGTTGCATGAACGATACTCGTCCCATCATTGAGGCGTTGGATGACTCGGAATGTAGTCCGCATGTCTTTGATGCTATCGCCATTGGGCAGTATGTCGCCAACGGTATGGCGTGGGTAGGTGCGAAACCGACCACGCTCACTCCGCCCATGCCCAGTATCACTCTCATAGTCATCCCAACTAGGCTGCCCACGAACGTGGCAGAGGTAGTGTTTTTGGGCGAGATGATTGACAAATATCTTTTGGAGCGCAGCATTGGCGTGAGGGTGTTGCGTAAAGAGCAATACGCCGGTGGTGTCGCGGTCAAGCCGATGGGCTGGATGGAGTGGCGGATGTTGGTCTGATTCTGCCAGCAAGCGGGCTAATTCGGTACGCAGATGATTATCACCATCCCATGGAGTGGCATCGACATAGCTCCCAGCGGGTTTGTTGATGGCAAGTAACCAGCGATCGTGATAAATAATATTGGTTTGTGTTAGTTGACACGGGTGGGCATATGCTGGTAGGGTGTGGATGGTTACCATCATGCCTGGTAATATCATTGCGGTATTAACTCGCACCCGCTCACGGTTTATCCATGCACCGCCCCGAGCTATCAAGGCGTCGGCAGCCTCACGATTGCCGTTGAGGGCCTGCGTCGCAACGTCGAGTAATGACATGACGGTGGTGGGATAGATGCGATATGGTCCATCGGGATTGTTTTCAGTTGACATAATTATAATGTATCATACCTAAATCGGCGCAGGTGCGCTGAGGAATGGGGGACCACGGGCGCACAGGAGGTGTCTTCAACCCATGCGACTGTAAGTGTAACCGATATCACACCGAAATACACGTTGAATTTTACTTGGCGCAATCGATTGTCTATTTTTGTAAAAAACAGGATACCGGCGCAAACATGCACTGTTTACGCCGGTATCGGTAGGATGATATATGCCCAAGTTTAGCCTTGGCGACTTACATATTGTTTGTGGTAGTAATCGCGGTATTCGCCACTTTTGATGGGGCGCCACCAAGCGGGGTTATCGACATACCACTTGACGGTTTTTTCGAGGGCTTGGTCAAAGGTATGATTGCTCTTCCAGCCGAGGGCGCGGAGCTTGTCGGTGTCGAGGGCATAGCGGCGGTCGTGGCCGGCACGATCTTTGACGTAGGTGATGAGTGAGTGAGGTTTGCCCAGCAAATCGAGGATTTTGTGGGCCATGTCGATATTGCGGGTTTCGACACTCGTGCCGACGTTGTAGGCTTCGCCGGCCACACCACGGTGGAGGACGACGTCGATGCCTTCGCAGTGATCGGTGACATATTGATAGTCGCGCATTTGCATGCCATCGCCATAAATCGGGATAGCGATATCATCCATGGCGTTGGTGGTAAAGAGTGGCACGGCTTTTTCGGGGTAGTGGAATGGACCGATATTGTTTGAGCCACGGGTGATGGTGGTATTGAGCCCGTAGGTAATGTGATACGCATAGACGATATGTTCGGCGCCGGCTTTACTGGCGGAATATGGGCTACGTGGTTCAAATACATCAGATTCTTTTGAGCGGCCGGGTTCGGGGATTTGCCCATAGACTTCGTCGGTGCTGATTTGATGGAAGCGCGCCAAGCCTAGTTCGCGGGCGGCCTCGAGCAACGCCCACGTACCGTTGATGTTGGCTTGGATGACGGCATCTGGTTGCATAATCGAGCGATCAACATGGGTTTCGGCAGCGAAATTGACGATTGTGTCGATTTTGTATTGTTGCAGAGTTTGTTTGATCTGATCGAGGTCGCAGATATTGCCATGCACGAATTGGAACTTTGGGTTCTGATCGGCTGCAGCTAGGTTTTCGCGGCGACCAGCATAGGTCAAGGCGTCGTAGACCACGATATCGTAGTTGTAGCGTTCGAGCATATAATGCACGAAGTTGCTCCCGATAAATCCTGCGCCGCCAGTTACTAATAATCGTTGCATGGTACTCCCTTAATTCAACAAACATCGCCTACTATTTTACACGGTTTTGTCGTGTATGTGATGCGTACCGACTATGGGTATGGGTAATAATTAGACCGTGGGGTCTCTGTACGTGTTTTGCTCGGTAATGGCGTAGATGTCTTGAGTGGCGTAGTGGTACGGGTAATCGATGGAGTGAATTTGGGTGCAGGGTATGGATACGATCCATTCAACAGCGGTGTCGCAGATTTGCTGGCGGTTGGTGATTTACTCGGCGTGAGTGTTTTGCTGGGGGTCGTGGTGGTAGTGGCGGTGCGGGATCGGGTTGGCGACCGCTGGCCAGCAGCCGCATATTGGTCATACATCACTTCGGCAATGTCCCAGGTAGCAAAGCGATTAAATACACTGATTTCATCAATATCACCATCAAAATAGCCGTTGTTTAGGGTACCATCAGCCCCAATCCATACTGTAAGTGCACCACTAGGAACTGCCACAACGGTACCAGTCACAGCCGGTGCCCCATTGACATAGAGTACGATTTTGCGATTGGTATCGATACTACAAATCAGGTTGTACCAAGTGCTGCTTGCCAATGTAGTTGCTGAGGCCACACTCACCGTGCCATATTGACAGTATGGGGCGCCGTCGGCATTTAACCCCAAGATGAACTTACTTGCACTTGGTGTAGTTGCGATCCGAGCCGCCACAATCACTGAGTCACTACTCCCATTTGAGTTGACCCAGGCAGCCACACTGAATGGCTTCGTCGTTACAACATTGATTGCAGATTTTAATTTGAGTGTTTCGCTGCCACTAAAGGTGACAGCATTACTGAAACGCACCCCACTCGCGCCAGCGGTAGGACATACAAGTGGAGTGAGACAGAGCGCTGGATTTGCGGCTGATGATTTGTTGGCAAACGACACGGCGCCGCTGGCCTCATCCAAGGGTAAACGTACCATGTTTGTGCCGGGTGATGTATCGGTAGGGAACGGGGTGTTGGTCACAGTGGGAGTGTACGTTCGTGTCCGGGTTGGCGAAATCCGTGATATGTCACTAATGTATTTTTGATACATAAATTCAACACTATCGTAGGTCAACGCAGTATTGTAAATCGATATCTCATCTAATTCACCCTGATAAAATGCGCCATTCCGTAATGAATTAGCGCCTACGACTACGGGTAATGAGCCGTTGAGGATGGCAGTTGTCGCACTCATCGCGATTCGCTCACTATTGACATAGATGGCAATTTGTTTGGTGGCTGAGTCTAATGTACAGGCATAATGATTCCAATTGGCATTAATAAGCGCTTGTGTTGCCGTCAGCGTGGTCACCTTGTTTGCGCAAAAGAACTTCCCAGTTGCATCAAACCCAGTGACAAGATAGATGGTATTTGTGCCTACGCTCACCGCCTGGCTCGTTCCATTCGGAACAGGTTTTGCCCAATACGCAATTGAAATTCCTTGACCCATTGGTAATGTGCGGGCTCCATAGGTATATTGTGTCCCATCGAGTGAAAGCGAATTCCCGCTCACACCGCCTGTTGCGATGACAGGGCAGGACACTACCGGTACTGACTGAACGACTGCGCAGATTAACGGTATCAGTGTGTTCACGTTGTTTTTGAAACTGCTTCGTAGCCCAACAGCTTCGTCAAAGGAGTAGCGAGCAATACGATTGCTCCCAAGCACTTCGGTTGCGGTAGACGTAGGAGTACTGGTACGGGTATTTGTAAAGGTACGGGTAATTGAGGGGGTATTGGTAATTGTGGGGGTACGGCTATTTGTGGGGGTACGGCTACTTGTGAGGGTACGCGTATTGCTTGGGGTATTAGTGTTCGTGCGGGTATTAGTGTTGGTTGGGGTATTGGTGATGGTTGGGGTATTGGTGCTCGTACGCGTATTGGTGTTGGTCGGCGTATTTGACGGCGTATTGGTTTTTGTGGCAGTGTTGGACATGGTTGGTGTATTGGACTTGGTTGGCGTGGCTGTGGGTACGTCGAGCACCGTAATCACCGTACTTTCGATGCCACAGACGTTGATTTTGGGGTCACTACTCGCATTACACACGGGTACATCGGGGTACCCGACATTGTCTTTGGTCAAGCCAAAAAATAACGTATAAGTACCAGGTTTGGTGAATTTGACCGACCCACTAATTGTGCGTGATGCACCAGCGGCCAATGCGGTACTGCCAATACTCCACCGCCAGGGTTGGTCAACTGTGCTGGCAATTGGACACGTTAAAGCGATATTGCTATAATCTTGGTCCCAACCAGCATACCCTGCAGTGACATGAAAATAACCGGTTTGTTTGGGGAATCTAGTTACTGGCGGTGTTCCGGTTTGGAATGCCCAACAATTATCTTGATCGAAGACATAATTGGTGTCGCCTGGAAGTGTATATTCTGAGCGGATTGGACCTTGTATCGAAACCGCTTGAGTGATTGTGCTAGTACGATAAGTAGGGTCATCATACTTGTTGCTCAATGTAAAGGTAATCCCTAGTGTTTCATTGATGTTGATGGTCGTACGATCAGTCGCCACCGTTAACCAGCCTGATTGCCGGCTGATTGGCGTGCCTGACGGGTTACTGACGACGGTGTTTACCTGTGGTGCCGCAATCAACGCACCTGTGGCTGCACTGGCTTCGTAAATCATCAATTGAATCGCCCCAAAGAGGACTACTGCGAGAAATGATATTAAAATGATGGGGTTATATAAACGCATGTAAGTACCTCTTGCCATTGTTGCTCTTGTTAGCCTAGCCTACAATCAGACAGAATGCTATGATACGCTTCTGATATTGCGCTTCTATTGTGATGTTTTGTGAACCTGTTTTGTTCCGTTACCTTTAATTACGACAGTATATAGTATACCCGAAAAAGAGCCAATTAGGCAATAGTTACTAAATAAAAACGAAACTGTCATTGATTTGTTAACGATCAAGTTGAGCACGATACAAGGTACTATTGTTGTTCCAAATCAACCATTGTCCAAGAGCAGTGAGGTGCGTTGGTTGGTCTGGAGCAATGACACTCGTGCCGCGCACATTAATTCCGCGCGTCAGTACATCATAGATGAGCACCTGCCACGGTGGCCGATTGGTTACTGCGATAAGCTGTGTGGGGTTTGTCAACAGTGTTATTTGCACGTTTGCAACTGCTTGTGTCGAGAGGAGCGTGAATCGTTGTGTGGCGATATCTAATTGATATTGCACCACAGAAGTTCCGTTACTGGTAAAAAACATGTTTTGGGGCGTGAGTCCGATGACGCGTGGTTGCGTGACGATTTGATTAATCCGTAATGGCACTGCCAGCGGTGTCCCGACGAGTAGGCGACCGTTTTGGATGCGTCCTGCCATGAGATAGCCTTTGTTGTTGGCAGCCATTCCCGCTATCAACAGCCCAAACTCACCACTATCACTATTGTGCATTACCGACACTGGCCCAGGCAGTACGATCCGTGGTGCTAATTCGTGGATCCAAGCGTCATTGGCGATGGTGACGAGTGCAGTTTGTGTCACGGGGCTATTCGGGATGGTTTGGGTAATGGTGAGGTAAATATAGCGGCCACTCACCACCAATGCACTCGGTATGACTTGACTCGCCATCGTCCAAAAGCCTGTTTCACGTGCGGGGGTCACACTGGTGTCAAATCGTTGCACAAAAATGGTATTCCAAGTAAATCGCCCCACCACGACTAGTTGATTGGCATCGGTGTGGTTGATTTGCATCAGATTGGCAGACAGCCCGTCAATCGCGAGGGGTGTCTGGCGAGTAAAGCTCGCCATAGCAACGGATTCGAGCATGGGGTTGGCAATGTCGTTCCCAGTGATTGCAAAGAGATATTGTTGATTGCTCACCAGCTGGGTGACATCACCGCCAAGGGTAATTGTGGCGACGGTGGTTGGCACAATCACTGCAACGGCTGTAGGGCTGACAGTCTGAGTGCGTGTACTTGTGCGGGTGTTAGTGATGGTGCGCGTAGCGGTGCGGGTACGGGTGTTGGTGGTGGTGCGAGTGGCGGTGCGGGTAGGGCTGACGGTTTTGGTGTGCGACGCTGTGAGTGTACGGGTCGCACTATGATTGACAATTTCGGCAGTAGCGGTGGTATTGTCACTACGTTGGGTGGCGACAAATGCGGTTTGGGTTTGTTTGGTAAAGGGTGTTGCACTCAACAAAAACTGTTTGCGGGCGGCAGTGGCGGTATTTTTGGCAATCGCAGTCTGCAATGCTGCGTTGCGTTGTGCTTGTTGCTGAGTTGCAATCGCGATGCGATTAGCAACTGTGGTGGCGGTAAGAGCTGCGATGACGGTTTGGGTGGCTCCCTTGAGGGCAATTACGCTTTGCATCAACGGGATGGGGGTTGCTGTAGCTGTGTTGGTGGCGGTCGTGGTTTTGGTGCGAGTGGCGAGGCCTTGGGTGCGGATGGCAGTTGTGGTTAAGCGATCGGCAACAATGGTTTGACTCGCTGCCAAGGATTGCACGGTACTCGTCGCGTAGATGCTGTCCATGGTTTCGGTTGCAGCAACGATACGGTTGCGAATTGCATCATTCAGGGTAGCGGTTGGTGTGGGGGTCAGCGTAGCGGTTGGGCGAGCGATGACCCGGATGGTAATGGGTTTGATGGCACACGCACCGCTACTATTACCCGCAATACAGGGAGAATCAGGGTAGCCCACCCAGTCTTTGACCACCCCAAAATAGACGGTGTACGTGCCGATGGTGGTGAAGCGTACCCGCCCAATGACCGAACGTGTTTCACCGAGTGCCAAAGGACTACTCCCTATGCTCCAGCGCCACGGGTGATTGACTGTCGATGTTGTCGGGCATTTGGTGGCTACATTGGCATAGGTACTATCCCAGCTACTGTATCCTGCCATGACACGCACGCGTTGATTGGCATTGGTGGTGATTGCCGGTTTATCAAACAGAGTTACCCCGCTATCGTTGCGTTTCGCCCAACATTCATCTTGATTAAAGGTATATCCCGTATCAGGTGTGGCAAATGAGAAAGCCGCGCCACTAATTGCGGTCCCATCGGTATAATTATTTCGCACTTTGATGGTAAATTCTGCCGTATCATCGGGATAAATCGTCGTGGCTTTGGCGGTGACGCTATCGATCCAGCGATCAACCGGAGGCGTGCCGTTGTTATTGGCAGCAGTGACACGAATCCCGGGAAGCAGGCTATACAATACGCCACCAGGGCAGGTGGTATTGCCGATATCACGGTGTCCTACAATTGTGTTGAGGATGACGTTTTTGTAGGCGTAATAGGCGGTGGTATTGGGGGTGATGTGGTAGGTGGGGGCAATCCAAGCGATTAGACTATTGAGGGCGTTTTGGGCGGCCGCAGTAGGTGCGACTTCAGTAAATGTGCCCATCATTGAGATGCCGATATTCGCACGGTTATAGCCGTATGCGTGGGCCCCATCAATTACCGTGCCGTTGTCACGCACACCATTGAGTCGCCCCGCGTAAATCACGCCGTTGGGATCAATCAAATAGTGATAGCCGATGTCGCCCCAGCCATTGCTGATGGTGTGATAGCTCCATATTGAGCGCACCCGAGCGGCCCAATCGCTCGTGAGTGCATCATTGGGTGTGGCCGTATGGTGGATGGTAATCAGGCTTGGTCTGGCGATTTCGGCGGGTTCGGGTAGCCAAGTGGCATCGGTAGTCTCACCATTGGCAGCTCGTTGATCCCATGCCAGAAGGGTGCTATTACCCCAGGTGGTCCGGGCGACGATCGGCGGTTTACTGCCGTTCGGACTACTCAATGCCGCCGATGGCATGATGCGCCGGGCAGCGTTGGG
>DBCF01000083.1:40394-51799 GCA_002292925.1 Roseiflexaceae bacterium UBA965
CTGGTGGCTTGGCTTGCCGGGGCATTGGGGTTGGCAAATTCATCGTTGGGGCTCAGCGCTTGCCAGTCCCCCCAACCTGTCGCAGTCTGTATGCGTACGGCGATCTGTATGCTGGCTAGGGTGCCATTGACCTGCCAATGGATAACGAGTGAGGTAAATGGTTGTGGGGCGGTGATGGGGTCAAGCAGCCGACTGGTATGGTCGATGACTTGTGGCTCTGCCCCAGCTGCGACAAGGACGTGGGTGGTGGTATCGACGGGGTTGCTGGTGCTGGCGGCATGACTGATTGGCGGCGTGTAATCAAATACACCCGCAATCACACCCAATATGATGATGATATTGATGAAACGTGCCATAACCAGAGACCTTTTGATGATGGGTATCGCAATATGTCGTTAGCACAAAGACGCTTTTGCCCTAGCGCAAAGTTCCCTGTTTACCGGCAGTCTAGTAGACTGTCAGGTGATTGTCATATAGGTGTTTTTTGCATCGCAATACGGAATTTATGTAGCGGGATGTAATTACCTACTCTATATAGTATACTAAATCACGATTGATTCACTGTAGAGATAGATGAATTCTTGATGATAAAACCCCTACAAACTATACTTGCAATCGAAACCTCGTGCGACGAAACTGCCGCCGCCGTCGTACGCGATGGGCATACGATTATCGCCAACGTGGTGGCTTCGCAAATCGACATCCATCGCCGCTATGGTGGCGTAGTCCCCGAAGTCGCATCACGCCAACATATTTTGAGCATTGAGCAGGTCGTCCGCGACGCCATTGCGCAGACACCGGGTGGCTGGCGCGACATCGATGCCGTCGCTGCCACCTACGGCCCGGGCTTGTCGGGGGCACTGTTGACGGGCCTCAATACCGCCAAAACCTTGGCGTGGGCTCGTGGCTTGCCCTTTATCGCCGTCAATCATGTCGAAGCACACGTCTATGCGGCCTGGTTGGGCAACACTACCCCGCCGGTATTCCCGTGTGTGGCGTTGATTGTCTCGGGTGGGCATACGTTGCTGGCGTTGCTTCGCGGGCATGGTCAAGCCGAGCGGTTGGGTGGTACTCGCGACGATGCGGCTGGTGAGGCGTTTGACAAAGTGGCCCGCCTGCTCAAACTGGGCTTCCCCGGTGGGCCAGCGATTCAGCAATTGGCGCAGGCGCCAGCGGGTAATGAGCGCATGCCCCGGGCGTGGTTGCACGGTAGCTACGATTTTTCGTTTAGTGGCCTCAAAACTGCGGTGCTCCACGAAATGCAGGCTGCCACGGCGACCTATGGCGCCGATAGCGCGGCCCTGACGCAACGGACGCACGAACTTGCCTATTTATTTCAAGAATCAGTGGTTGATATTTTGACGCGCAAAACCCGCCAAGCGGTGCTTGATACGGGCGCACAAGCGGTGGTTTTGGCTGGGGGCGTGGCGGCCAATCAGCGCCTGCGCGAGGTATTGGTGCGGCGCGTGCCCGTGCCCGTCCACATCCCTGATTTTGCGTTTTGTACCGACAATGCGGCGATGATTGCGGCCTGTGCCTATTACCGCCCGCAATTGGCGGAATGGTCAGTGGCGGTCGATCCCAATTTGGCGTTTGTGTAGGTGTAGGTGGGCTACTACCCCACGAACCGCCCCCACGCATTTTCAACCAACATGACTATTGCTACCACACTGACAAAAATCGCAAAGGCGTAGCGCAATCGCTTGGGTGAGATATGCGGGCTGATGCGGCTACTAATGAGGATGCTGGGCACTGCGCCGACGAGTAGCCACATAATCAACGACCAATCGAGTGGAGTATCGAGGTGCCCCAGCATACTGGCACCACTATTGATGGCGATGACAATCAACGACGTGCCTACTGCTTCGCTCATGGGGAGCCCAACAAGCAATACCATGGCTGGCACAATCAAAAACCCGCCACCCACGCCCAAAATCCCTGTCACCAACCCCACACTCGATCCAATCAGCAAGACGTGCCAGAGCGGCCGCGATTGGGTCGCTACCTGTTGTGGCGTGTTGTTGCCTTGGTACATGACGCGGGCAATCACCAACAACATACAACTAAAGGCGATGAGCAATATATCGCCCGGGATGAGGCGCGATATCCGGGCCCCGAGATAGGCTGTCACAATGCCGGCCATCCCAAAGGGTAAGGCAGTGGTAATGTGGGTGCGCCCGGCCCGCCAGGCCATGACACCACCGATGAGGGCATTGACCCCGACAATTACCAGTGCGGTTGCCAAGGCGACATGGGCGTCGACATGCAAAATATAGACCATGCTCGGCACAATGAGCACCGCCCCGCCACCTCCAATCAACCCCAACAATAAGCCGACAATTGCGCCAATCAGCACTGCGCCTACTATTTCCATTGCCTTGTTGTCCTTTGTTTTGGTGGTAAAAAATAACGTGGGTGGTGTGATTAATGTGCCGTTGTTATGCCCATGGCAATCTGTGTGTGCTGCGATTCTTGCAGGCTATACGAAAATAGACTGGTAGGACTAGTGACATGCCATTGCAATTATACGTCGCTACTATCGTCGATGTCTTTTGGTCGTACTGGTGCATCAGGGTCAGCATCAGGGTCAGCATCAGCATCAGCGTCGTCACGGTAATCATTTTCGATGCTGTCTGCAATTAATTCGATGGCGGCATCGGCAAATTCATAGGGCACCACAATCCGTACATTGGCGAGCAGGCCGTTTTGCATACCAAACACACTGGCACTATCGGCTCCAATCAAGGCACACGGGATGCCGGCATCTTGGAGTTGTGCTTGGTAGAGGGCCGCATCGACGGGACCATCGCAAATCATCACCACCACTGGTTCGGGTGGTTGGGCTACGGCAGGTTTTGCAGCGAAGCGTTCTTTGAGCCATTGAAACATTGCGTACTCCTTTGGTGCTGAGATAGATGTGATAATCAAAAGGAGGCGGGTTGCCCCACCTCCTTTTGGTCGTGTAATTATTGGATGTGCATGCGACTGCGCGAAGCTTAGGCTTCTGCAGCTGAACCGCGACGGAACCAATTGCGCCACTCGCGATGTTCCCAGACGACCAATAATTGGGCGGCATTGAAGATTGACGAGTAGGTACCACTAATCAACCCAATCAACAGGACCAACACCAAATTACGGATGGTGACACCACCAAACAGCAACAAGGCAGTCAACGTGAAGATACTAGTGAGCTGCGTATTGATCGAACGGGGCAGGGTTTGCACGATGCTATGGTTGACAATGTCGTCAAACACTTCACCAGCCCGGCGGTGCATCAGATTTTCACGGATACGGTCAAATACCACGATGGTATCGTGCACCGAGAAACTAATGATAGTCAGCAACGCCGTCAAGAAGTAGGCATCGACTTCGAGCCCGATGAAGTGTCCGAGGATGGCCGCCATGCCAAGTACGAGCAAGACGTCGTGGAGCATGGCGAGCAACGCACATATGCCATAGCGTAATGGATGGGGAGCTTTGCTGAACGCTAAGGTCAAATAAATCAAAATCGCGACACAGGCACCGAGCACCGCAATAGCCGCACTCCGTGTTGCTTCGGCACTCACAGTAGGCCCGACGCTTTGGAGCGATTCGCGTTTGACTTCACCGTAGACCTTGGTCAAGGCATCGATAATTGTGCGTTGTTGTTGCTCAGGGGAGATGGCACTGAGCTCTTTGGTGCGTACCACAGCTGAGGCAATTTCTTTGCCATCAACCTTGACAGTACTTACTTGGACTTGGGCCCCTTCGAAGCCGTTGGCCGCAAAGATTTCACCGATTTTTTCGGTATTGAGGTCGCTGGTTTGCTTGGTCGTGAAGTGCAAGTCCCACAATGCACCACCGGCAAAGTCAATCCCGGTACGTAACCCATAGAGGGCAAAGTAAATTGCCCCAGGTATGATAATCAAGAGAGAAATAAGGAACCAAATATAGCGGAGGCTTACGATATTTTTCATATGGCAGACGCTCTCATTCCTAAACCGCGCTCTGCTCTTGCAGGTCGGGATCGTTGCTGATTTCATAGAGCCAGAGTGATTGTAATGCGCCGTTGCGTACAATCAACCGTAAGAAGGTCCGGGTGACGACCACCGCCGTGAACAAGCTCAACAGAATACCGAGTGCCAATGTCAAGGCAAAGCCTTTGATGAGGCTAACCCCGAAGCTATTACCAAACACAAACAAAATTGCACTGGTAATCAAGGTTGAGGCACTCGAGTCACGAATGGCAGGCCACGCTTCGTCGAAGCCGGCATCAACTGCGCGGAGCAACGAGCGCTTGTTGCGCAGTTCTTCTTTGAGACGGGCAAAAATCAACACGTTTGCGTCTACTGCCAACCCAATCGACAAAATAAACCCGGCGATACCGGATAATGTCAAGGTGATAGGGATGAACTTGTGTACCGCATAAATGATGATGGCATAGATTATCAATGCGATCGTGGCGAGGAGACCAGGCAAACGGTAGTAGATAATCATAAACAAGGCAACGATAATCAACCCTACCATACCGGCTACAATGCTGGCCTGCACTGAATTGGCACCCAACGTGGCCGATACGGTGCGGCTCGACTCAATGCTCAATGTGATGGGCAATGACCCATATTTGAGCTGGTTGAGGATTTTTTCGGCGTCTTCACGGGTAGAGGTGGTGATTTCGCCACTGCCGCCAATCAAGGCTGATTGAACGACTGGGCAGCTCACAATCACATTATCGAGCGCAATACACATGGGCTTTTGGATGTTGGCCGCCGTAAAGGTCGCCAAATCACTGGCTGATTGCCCCGTAAAGGCAAACGATACTGCAGGTTGCGCTGAGATTTTGTCGTTGGCAACCCGCAATGATACTTGGCGAGTATCGAGGTCGCGCCCATCGGTAATGCTCTGGTATACCTCAGCCGATACCGTCGGTTGGGGGTTGGCTGGGTCTACTGGTTTGCTGGCATCGACTTCGGGCATCTTGGGTTCTGGATTCCCCGATGTCCGCACAATCGTGCCATCGTTGAGGAACTGACCTTTGGTGTCGATGAATTCGAGTCGCCCCGTCCCACGCAGGGTTTCGATGGCTTTTTCTGGATCACGCACACCAGGTAGTTCGACGATAATACGATCGGTGCCTGATAACTGGACAATGGCTTCACTGACGCCAAGCCCATTAACACGACGTTCGATGACGGTAGCGGCCGTAGCCATGATGTCTTTGTCGACAACACCGTCTGCCTTCATGAGGACTTGAGTGCCACCTTGCAGGTCGAGACCAAGGCGCACGCTTACATCACGACCGAGCCATGTGTTGTCTGGTGCAAATGCAATCCAGCCACACAACGCGGTGATTAACATGATGAAAAGGAAGGGTACAATCTCGCGGTTGCGCACGATGTGCTTGCCTCCGTGTCGGTAAGCCAATGCTTAACCAATAATACGTTACTAACGGATGATTATAGTCTGTGAGAGTGGTTTGTGTCAATCGCATAGCGGTGGCACCAACCAAAAAACAACCCGAGATTGCGCAAATTGTCATCAATTAGGCACAATTCGCTGTGGGTGATGGGTAGATTATCCCACCACCCGCGGTGTTAGGCAATTACTTGCTGGCCGCAGCCGCAATTGCCGCCCGAACTTTGGCATCAATATCTTGTAATGTTTTGGCGTCACTTGCATCGACAACCATGCCATTGACGGCAAATGAGGGTGTACCAGGTAAGCCAAGTGCGTTAGAGGCTTTTTGGTTGGCTACCACCACATCAGTTACCGCAGTGTCAGACAGACACTTGGCATATGTCGGTGCATCAAGCGAGAGTTGACTGGCGTAGGTGGCAAATTGACTATTGACTTCGCTCGTGGCGAGTACTGACCATTGGCGTTGGTTGATATAGAGCATATCGTGCATTTGCCAATAGGCGGCAGTGCTTTGCTCGCCGGCACAGCGGGCTGCCACTGCTGCCGATACGGCATTGGCATGCATGGGTAATGGGAAGTCGTGGAAGATGAAGCGTACTTTGCCAGTTTCGATGAAATCTTTTTCAAACGGAGCTTTGAGGTTTGTCGCATAAAACCCACACCCTGGGCATTGATAATCGGCGTATTCAATGACCGTCACCGGTGCATCGGCTTTACCCAAAAAATAACGGCCATCGTCGGTTTTGCCAGTAGGAATAGTGGCAGAGCGTGTAGTCGGCATCGTGCCGGTTGGACCTGTGGTACTTGGAGTGGCGGCTTTGGTGCCACCAAGGCTAATATAGGCTGCCACTGCAATACCAATAAATACAATAACCCCAAAAACAATGTAAAACGTGCGTAGTTTTGTGGGAACAGCAGGCGTGGCAACTGAACGTCCACGTGGTTTTTGTTGACTCATACGACAATCCTTACCATAAAATCACATTCCAATTATATTATAGTACAGTGTTACAGATTCTAAATATCTAATTTTGAGGCAATGGATAATTGGCATGAAGGGACGATGAGGAATTGCATAATGCTGACTATTGATAAAATCACAGCTCGACGGATGATGATTGCCGCCCAAGGCCTCGATGCCCCTCGTCATGCTACCGTGCCTGCGGATATCGCCGCCATCATTACAAAGATGGCTGTATTGCAAATCGACACCATTAGTGTGGTCAATCGTAGCCCCTACTTGGTATTGTGGAGCAGAGTGGGGAATTATCCGACTATCTGGCTCGACCAACTGTTGGCCACCGGGGCGATTTTTGAGGCCTGGGTCCACGAAGCAAGCTTTATGCCGGCGGCATGGTGGGGCCCACAACGGCGTTTGTTGCAAGTCAATGATCGCAAAAACCTGATGCGCTGGGCCAATGCACTTTTGAACGAACATGCCGAAATCGCCAATCACATCCGCCAAGTACTTGCGACGCGTGGCGAAGTGCGCTCGAGTGACTTCCGGCGGGCTGGCGAAAAACGGGGCACGTGGTGGGATTGGTCAATCGAGAAAAAAATTCTCGAAGCGCTGTTTGCCGTCGGCGAAACAATGATTGCCCGCCGTGAGGGATTCCAACGGGTCTATAGCCTCGTGCCGACGTTGCGCCCAGACTGGCATGACGACGATGCGCCTTCTATCGAAGCGGTGCGCGACCTGCAAATCAGCCAAACAGTGCGGGCGTTGGGCGTTGCACACGAGCGCTGGATTGGTGATTACTTCCGTATGAATGGCTCGTATACCACCGAAGTCAAATCCAAACGCCCAGTGATTGCATCGTTGGTTGAACGAGGGGAATTAATCCCGGTGCAGATTGATGGCATTGATGGACCAGCCTATATTCACCCTGATTTATTGACTTGGTGTGCATCGCCGCCTTTGTGTACGCATACGACACTCTTGTCACCGTTTGACCCATTGGTATGGGATCGTAAGCGGGCCTTGGAATTATTTGATTTTGCCTATGTGATTGAATGCTATACCCCAGCCGCCAAACGGCGCTACGGGTATTTCACGTTGCCTATTTTGTATCATGACCAGCTGATTGGTCGAGTTGATTGCAAGGCGCATCGGGCGCAACGGCGTTTTGAGGTGGTGAGTATTCATTTTGAGCCGTGGGTGGCACCTGATCCCGAGATACATCGTGCGGTGATAGGCGCCATCCGTGATTGTGCGGTATGGCATGGAACGCCTGAAGTTGTGGTGACGCGAGTTGCAGATGAGCATCATCGAGAGTCGTTTCTCGATATAGTTGCCCAAGGTGGCTGAATCAATTACAATAGCAATGTGTGAATGCCACGGCATTCGCAGGGTTTTTTGTTGAACAAGAGAGGCGCGAAATTATGCCGACGTATGTGTATGCCTGTGACACCTGTCAGGTGCAGTTTGAAAAATATCAGTCATTTAGCGAAGACGCGTTACGCACCTGTCCGACCTGTCAAAGCGCAGTGCGTCGGGTCATGCAACCGGTCGGGATTGCCTTTAAGGGCAGCGGCTGGCATATCAATGATTATCGTGCCACCCCCAAAGAAAGTAGCACGAGTAGTGATGCCACTGTTGCTGCCCCGGCTGCTGTAGCGAGTGACGCAACCCCAGCACCAGCGGCCGCCCCTGCTACCCTGGCCGCTCCGGCCCCTGCGTCGGCACCGGCACCGGCGGCGAGCAAGTCTACGGATGCCTGAGTATGGCCAATTTTTTGCGCCTACTTCGTGCTGATGTGGCGGCAATCTTTCGTAATGACCCTGCTGCCACCAACCTCGCCGAAGTATTGTTGTACCCCGGTCTGCATGCGATTGTGATGCACCGTATGGCGCATGCCTTGTGGCGCTGGCGGGTGCCGTTTTTGCCCCGGATGTTGTCACAGTGGTCACGGTTTTTGACGGGTATCGAAATTCATCCAGGTGCCCGCATCGGAGCCGGCTTTTTTATTGACCATGGCATGGGTACCGTGATAGGTGAAACGGCCGAAATCGGTGACCGCGTCATGTTGTATCAAGGGGTTACCTTGGGTGGTACCGGCAAGCAGTCGGGTAAGCGCCACCCTACTCTCGAAGACGATGTGATTGTGGGTGTTGGTGCGAGTGTGCTGGGAGCGATTACCATCGGGCAAGGAGCGCGGATTGGTGGCGGCGCCGTGGTGGTCAAAGATGTCCCCCAATACAGCACTGCGACTGGTATCCCTGCCCGCATCGTCGCGACGCGGGACCCGGTGACGGGTGAATCGCGCCGCGTCGAGCAATTACCTGACCCCGAAGGGGATATGTTGCGCCAACTGCGTGACAAAATTTTGGAACTCGAGGCTCGTATCGACGACCTCGAAATCCACACGGCCGATGCGCACCACCATCACTTAGATACGACTTCATTTCGGACGGCAATTTGGCAACAACTCGATGAATCTGCTGAGTCAGACCCCGAGACTCTGCAACGAAGGGATCAATCATATGGCGATTCGGCTTTATAACACGATGTCGCGCAATACCGACGAATTGCGCCCTGTTACCTCTGGTCTGGTGCGTATGTATGTCTGTGGCGTCACCGTCTATGATCGTGCCCATATTGGTCACGCCATGTCGGCGATTGTATTTGACGTGTTGCGCCGCTACCTCGAATTCCGGAGCTTACAAGTGATGCACGTCGTCAACTTTACCGATGTCGACGACAAAATCATCGCCCGTGCCAATCTGCTCGGGCGTGACCCGGTTGAGTTGGCGTCAAGCTATGTCACTGAATTCCTCGATGATTTGGCATCGTTGCATATTTTGCCCGCTACGATTTATCCGCGGGTGACCCAATCAATGCCACAGATCATCAGCTTTATTGAGCAACTTATCGCCAAAGGCTTTGCCTATGCAGCCGACGGCGATGTCTACTTCCGGGTCGCCAAAGACGCCGATTATGGCCGCTTATCGGGGCGCAGTCTGACCGACATGGTGTCGGGCACCCGCTTTGATGTCGATGCTCGCAAAGAGCACCCCGGTGACTTTGCCTTGTGGAAGGGCGCCAAACCAGGCGAACCCGCCTGGCCCAGTCCTTGGGGCCCCGGCCGCCCTGGCTGGCACATCGAGTGTTCGGCGATGAGTTTGGATCATTTGGGTGAAGAAATCGACATCCACGGCGGTGGCAATGACCTCGTGTTCCCTCATCACGAAAACGAAATCGCTCAGAGCGAAAGCTTGACGGGCAAAACATTTGCCCGACACTGGGTGCATAACGGCATGCTCCAGATTCAAACCAAGCTCGACGATGGGACTTACAAACTCGAAAAAATGTCGAAGTCGTTGGGGAATGTGGTCACGATTCGTGAGTTTTTGACCGAACACCCAGCCGATGCCTTGCGCTTGGTGGTGTTGTCGAGTTATTACCGCAACCCATTGGCTTATGGTATCGACATCGTCGCCGACCAAGAGCGCAAGCTCGACCGCATCAAGGGTGGGTTGGAGCCTGCCACGGGCCAATTGACCGATGGTGATGCCGTTGATCGTTTGAGCAATGCCACTGCCGTCGCCCGTCCCGCCTTTGTGGCCGCCATGGACGACGACTTGAATACATCGGTTGCGTTGGCGACGATTTTTGAGTTGGTGCGTTCTATCAATGTGGCCCGTGATGCCGGCGTGAGTGGCGATGTTTTCACCGAAGCCCAAGCCGAGTTGCGCACCTTGTGTGGTGTACTCGGGCTGACGCTCGCAGATGGCCCCAGCAAAGTAGCCGAGGCAGCACCGTTTATTGAGTTGTTAATTGAATTACGCGCCGAATTGCGCAAAGCGAAGCAATACCAGTTGTCTGATTTGGTACGCAACCGCTTGAGCGATTTGGGTGTAACCCTCGAAGATAGTGCGCAAGGTACGCGCTGGAAGGCCTAAATCATGGCATGGTTAGAATGTAGCGTCGAAGTCGAAGCTGAAGCCGTCGAATCGGTCAGTGAACTATTGGCGCAATACGGGTATAACGGTGGCGTAGCGGTTGATCAACCGGTCATCCATGGTGCCGATGGCCCCGATTATGTGTACGACACGGTGCGCCCGGTGACGGTGCGGACGTGGATTGCCGTCGATGAGCATAGCGAAGAAACCCGCGTGCGCCTCGAACAAGCCTTGTGGCACCTCAGTCTGTTGCGCCAAGTGGGACCGCTCAAAGTGACTCAACTCGAAGAACAGGTCTGGGCCGAAGCCTGGAAGCGCCACTATACGGTACAACGGATTGGGCGCCGCACCGTGATTGTGCCCTCGTGGCATGAATATACGCCGTTGCCCGATGATATTGTGCTCAAACTCGACCCGGGCATGGCCTTTGGCACGGGTTTGCACCCTACCACCCGCATGTGCTGCCAATTCCTCGAAGACTACCAAGCGCCCGATACCCGTGTGATGGACTTGGGCTGTGGGTCGGGGATTTTGGCGATCGAGTCGGCCCACCTCGGTGCCCGTGAAATCATCGCCATTGACACCGACGGTATCGCCGTCGATGCTACCCGTATCAATGCCGAAGCCAATGGTGTGCTGGACCGCATGAAAATCATCGAAGGTAGCCTCGGCAAAGGCAATACCCTCGGGCATTGGCTAAGCTGGGATTTGCCAGACGTTCCCCCCGGTGTGGCGATTGATCCCGAATCATTGCAGTGTGATTTGATCGCCGCCAATCTGATTGCCAAAGTGTTGGTCTTTTTGGCAGACGACATGAAAGCCGCCCTCAAGCCGGGTGGGATTTTGATTAGCTCGGGGATTATTGCCGACCGCGAAGACGAAGTCGCCGTGGCATTTGCCGCTGCCGGGCTCACCCGCATCAATCGCCGGAGTGAAGGTGACTGGGTAGCGCTTGTACATCGCCGGGATGCCTAGCGCGATGGCCAGCCCTATCGCCAATACGCATCGCTTTTTTGTGGATGCAGATACATTTGCTGCTGGTACGACCACTGATGCCAATTTGGTGCATCAGTGGTCGCGGGTATTACGCTTACGGGTGGATCAAC
>DBCF01000252.1 GCA_002292925.1 Roseiflexaceae bacterium UBA965
TAATAATATAAAATTAATTACTAAAAAATATGTATTATTAACAATAAAATGTATGGGTTTTCAGATAAATAATACGAAAAAAGCATATTAATATTTAATAAATATAACACATTTATAGTTTGAATATAAAATATAGAAAATATCGTAATTATTGTTGAAATTAGTGTATCGCGTGCACGAAATGAAAAACGAGTACGGCTGAGTGTACGCAACCATGTGAAGCATGCGCAGATAACGGTTACAGCCCAACCGCTACGGTGGGCAGTTGGGTATGAGTTGATGAGTGGAAAAGGTGTTATGGTCGGAGTGCTTGTAGGGCGGCGTTGATGAATTTATCTTGGTCGGGATGCACATCATCCCAGCCATCGGTGATTACGATGTCAGGAACAATCCCGACGTTTTCGATATATTCACCATTGGGTTGCCGATAGAGGAGTTCTGCGAGCCACAACACTGAGCCATCATCAAAGTCATAGGGGTAGAGATTTTCGCTATTCCCTGCGGTGGTTTCGCCAACCACGGTGATTTTTTTGAGGTGCCGTAGTCCTGCGGTAAACATTTCGGAGGCACTGGCCGTATCTTGGCTGGTGAGTACGGCAATCGGCAAGCGGTCAAACGGGGGTAGCGTATGATTTGTGGGCACGGTGAGTGGGTAATTATTGTTGCGGTCAACCTGATCACCAATCGTGCCCCCATCATGGAACAGCGCTACTACGTTGAGCATGGCGTCAATGCTGCCACCGCCGTTTTCGCGGATATCAATGATGAGGCCTGCCGGTTGTTGCTGGGCACTTGCTTGATTGAGGGCATCTTTGACGATATCGGCTAGGCTATCGCGATCAAATGAATCAATCGTCAGCAACACGATACCATTGTCGAGTGTACGGGCCACTGCTTCGGGGAATGCATCGCCCGCAATGGCATTGCGTTGCATCGTGATTTGACGCGGTGCCTCGGCACCGCGCTGGAGCGTCACCGTCAAATCACTACCGATTGGCCCACGAATCAAACTACTATACCCGGCATCGCCGAGCGTGTATGTCGTCGTGACTAACGTACTGCCAATAGCCGTAATCACATCGTACGGACGGATCCCCGCCTGTTCTGCAGGGCCATCAGCGGCAATGCGTGTCACGAGGAGCCCACTGTCGAGTTCACGGATCATGATGCCGATACCGGCATAGCCTGCTTCGCCGTTGTAAACGGCGTCATTCAAGACCGCTTCTTGAGGATCATCAAAGCGACTATGATCATCATTGAGTAGGTCGACAACTTCTTTGAGGATGGCATAAAACTGCGTCGTGTCAGGGGCATTGATGACACGATCGCGGTAGGTGGTGCGCACTGCAGCCCAATCAACGCCACGGAAGTCACGATAGACGTAATGATTATTCACCGTGTCCCACAAGGTATCGAACATTTTTTCACGCGCACTCGCCGACAACGGTGCGAGTGTGGGTGTTTCAATAATAGCGACGTTGGTGGCAGCGAGCGTAGGGATTTCGGGTTGTATTTGTGCTGTGGGTGTGGATATGGGTGTGGCGACAGGCGTACTACAGGCAACCAGCACACACAGCCAAACTACCCACAGTGCATGATAGGCAAAGCGGTAATTGGGAGTGTGTGTCATGATTGCCCTCGTCGTTTCATAGCGAATGTCGTTCCACGGGTATTGCACCATGGGACTCGATATTTAGGCATTGGGTGGTGAAACCGTGGCACGCTGGGTAATGGTGGCCAAACGGCGCGCAAATACAAACAAACAAATCCCCACCACAATGGTCGCGATGAGTGCCTGTTGTAGCGTCGTTCTTTCGGCAACGATACCGATCAACGGTGGCCCCACAATAAACGACACATAGCACATCGACATCAATGCCCCCGATAAGGCACTGTTTTGGCCGGGTACGAGTTGTGCACCTGCGGTAAGGGTGGTAGGAATCGGCCCTGCGACGCCAAACCCGAGTACCCCCAAGGCAATTACTGCCAACCACAAATCACTGGTAAAGGCAATAACCACACCGGCGACGGTGATGGCGATAGCCGAAAAAACGACCGATTGTACCACGCCAAAGCGCGCCACCACGGCGTTGTTGGTCATCCGCCCGATAAACATCACGGTATTGAAAATCGCAAAGCCGGCACCCCCAATAAATGCTGATGCGCCCAAATCACGCAAGTGCAACACCGACCAATTGATGGCCAAGCCTTCGCCAAAAGCCGCAAAAAAACCAATCATGCTCAAGGTGAGTACAATCGGGTTGTGGATGAGTAAACGGATTGCGGCGCCGGCGCCAGCTGCGCCTTCTTCGATATGGCTGGGTGGGTAGGGTACGAATTGATTAATCAGCATAATAACGGTGCCAATGACCGCAATGATTATTAAAATCATCTGATAGGTCAACCCCATCCCAAGTAGTTGTCCAGTAATCAATGAACTAAACACGGCACCAACACAAAATGCGGCATGGACTTTGTTCATCACGGTGGTGTTGCGTTCCCGTTCCCAGTCCATGGTAACGCTATTGACTGATAATTCAACAGCCCCATAGCCGATGCCATAGAGTGCACTGACTAACCCGAAATGGAATGGTGTCTGAGACATTGCTAAACTGACCGATGCAAGTACCAGCATTAGTATCCCAAAGGTCATACTGTGATGTTTGCCGACGCGCTCGACGAATTGTCCGGCAAACAATAAGATAAACACCGAAATAAACGGAGAAATCAAGGTGAGTGTGCCAAATAATGCTTCGCCCATCTGCAAGGCGGGCAGAATCTCGGCCCAAAGTACTCCATTGGCGCCGATTGCAACGCCGAAAAAAACAAAAATGGCATATATTAATGCATAGACGGTACGATAGTTCCACGGTTTACCCTGCTGCACATGGCCCCCTTTGGCATAGTTGCGATAGATATAAGTAGTATACCAATGAAATGGAACGGCCGTCGTCGTTGCGTGTAGGAGTGGTTTCGTGGTATATTGGGGCAGATATTTCGATGGATGGGCGTAAATGATGGTGTGCTCCCAAACGGTAACCATGATGATGCAGATGCCTTGTCCCGCGTGTTGTTTGTAGTGGCGTTTGCCACCCAAGCGCACCGCGGGTACACGTGTACCTGCGGTTTTTTATTTGTGTAGTCAGTTGTGGAGGGATATATGTCAGAACACATTCTCGTATCAGTGGCATGGCCATACGCCAACGGCCCGTTTCACGTGGGGCACATGGCTGGTGCCTATCTGCCGGCAGACATTTTTGCCCGCTACCAACGCTTGCGTGGTCGCCACGTATTAATGGTATCAGGCTCAGATTGTCACGGTACCCCCATCACCTTGGCCGCCGAAAAAGAAGGCGTGACACCCCAGACCATCATCAATCGCTATCACCAAAGCTTCATCGAAACCTTGCATGCCATGGGCATCACCTTCGATTTGTTTACCCAAACCTACACCACCAATCATTATGCGGCTACCACCGATATTTTTGAAAAGCTTCAGGCCAAAGGCTACATCTACCGCGAAATCGCGATTGGTTCGTATAGCGAATCACTGCAACGCTTTTTGCCCGACCGCTTTGTCGAAGGCACCTGCCCCAACTGTAATTACGCCAAGGCCCGTGGCGACCAATGCGACAAATGTGGCCAATTGCGTGACCCCAAAGAATTGGGGTCGCCCCGCTCGACGCTCGATGGCGCGCCAGTGATTTTCCGTGATACCGAGCATTTCTTCCTCGATTTGGCAAAACTCGAACCGGCGCTGCGTGAATGGCTCGATGCGACCGATCGTGACTATTGGCGCTCCAATACCATGCAATTCACCCAAAACTGGTTGCGCGAAGGATTGCACGGCCGCGCCATTACCCGTGACCTCGAATGGGGCGTGCCAGTACCAGGGAATGTAGACGGCTTTGCCGACAAACGCATCTACGTCTGGTTTGATGCGGTGATTGGCTACTACTCGGCTTCACTCGAATGGGCCAAACGCACCGACCAACCTGAGGCCTGGCGCAAGTGGTGGGATCCAGCGAGTGCCCAGCGGAGCTACTACTTCATCGGTAAAGACAACATCCCCTTCCACACCATCATCTGGCCAGCCATGTTGCTGGGGTATGGTGATCGGGCCTTGCCGTATGACGTGCCTGCCAACGAATTCCTCAATCTCGAAGGCCAAAAGATGAGTACCAGCCAAAATTGGGCCTTGTGGATGCCCGACATCATGGCGCGTTACGAGCCCGATTTGGTGCGCTATTACCTCACCGCTGCCGCCCCCGAAGGCCGCGACAGTAATTGGAGCTGGGCCGAATTTGTGCAACGCACCAACAGCGAATTGGTCGCCACCTGGGGCAATTTGGCCAACCGCGTACTCACCATCGCCCAACGTAACTTTGATGGTGTGCCGACCCCCAGTGAACTGAATGCCGCCGATACGACGTTGCTCAATACCATCGAAACAGGTTTTGCCCGGGTCACTGAGCTCTACGAAGCCGTCAAGTTGCGCAGTGCCTTGCAAGAAACCATGGCGTTGGCCCAGACCGCCAACCAATACTTGAGTGAGCAAGAGCCGTGGAAGGTGGTCAAGGTCGACCGTGAGCGGGCCGCTACCGTCATCTTTGTGGCGCTCAAGGTCATCGACACCCTCAACCGACTTTTTTCACCCATCATGCCCCACGCCAGCCAAAAACTGCACCAGATGCTGGGCTATGACGACGCGATTGCGCCCCAACCCCAAATCGAATACGAACTCGATCCCGATGGCGCCCAACGCCCGGTCCTGACCGGCCAATACGCCATTGCGGCACGCTGGCAGATGAGCGAATTGGTGCCAGGGGTCAGCTTGCGCGATCCAGCACCGCTGTTCCGCAAACTTGACGACAGTGTGGCGGCCGACGAATTAGCCCGCCTGCAAGCCAAATAATTCTAGGTGACCGATGCGCCGTATCAACCGATGCGGCGCATTTTTTGACGATAAAACAACGAAAGAGGGTGCTGATGCGATTTGGACATATCAACATTGTGGCGCGCGATTGGCGCGCCTTGGCAGCGTTTTATTGTGACCAATTAGGCTGTACGTTACTCGCCCCCGAACGCGATTTGTCTGGCCCACTTATCGACGGCGCCCTTGGCGTCAGCGATGCCCGCATCAATGGCGTGCATGTACGCTTGCCTGGCTTTGGTGATGGTGGTCCCACCATCGAGATTTATCGCTATGAACCGTTGATTGAAGCGGGGGCGGCTTCGGTACGCCGTACCGGCTTTGGGCACATCGCCTTCCAAGTGGACGATATCGCCACCGTGCGGGCTGCGATTGCGGCGGCGGGTGGCACGATTACCGGCGATGTCGTGACCACGACAGCCGGCACCCGCCAAGTGTCGTGGTGCTATGTCACCGATCCCGAAGGCAACGGCATCGAATTGCAAACCTGGTATTAGAGTGCGGTTGGTGGGATGTGGGTGTGGCGGATGGCAATGGTGCCATCCGTCATTCATTTTTTGTGATGGGTGGTTTTTGTGAAATTTACCAAAAAACGATTGGTTTTTTTGAGGCGACAGGTACATATTGGTAAAAATTCCTAAAAACACAGGTAATGTACGCGCTATGCTTTGTGTGGCAAATCTACAGTTTTTGAAAAGCAAGGAGGATGTGATGGGAGATCGAGATTGGTGTCGCAATTGTCGTCATTCGTCGGGCCATCTTGATGCACTGTGGTGTAATCGGCATGATGAATATGTGGATAAATATGGTTGGTGCAAAGATTTCAGTTGGCCTGAGAGTGGCGGTGACGGTGGCGGTTGTTATATCGCTACTGCGACCCTTGACACCACCAATCGTGCGCAATTGTTGCAGTTGCTCCGGGCCTGGCGTGCCGAGTGTATGCGTCCTTACCGGCTAGGGCGTTGGCTCGAGGCGCGTTATGACCACATCGGACCACGGGTCGTCCAACAGATGCTCCACAATCAGACATTGCGCGGGCGCTATTTTCGTTGGTTTGTGCAACCCGCCGTGGCACTGGTGCAACGACGGCCACAATCAAGGATGAAATGGGTGTATAACGCCTTGGTCTATCTGATTTTTGTGGCGGGGTTGATTGCTGGGCAAATCCACAATCGCTTCACGCCGCCGCAATAACCCAACGTCTCATAAAAACAGGGGATAACGACGTATACATACGCCGTTATCCCCTGTTTTGGTGTATCATATCCACATGTTATACCTTGTTGCAACGCCGATAGGCAATTTAGGCGATATCACCATGCGCGCCCTCGAGGTTTTGCGCACGGTCGATGTCATCGCCAGTGAAGACACCCGCAAGACCCACATCTTGCTCCAACACTACGACATTCGCAAACCGCTGATTGCCGTGCACGAACACAACGAGCGCCGTATGTGCGACCGGATTGTGGGGATGATTCGTGACGGCAAATCAGTGGCCTTGGTCAGCGATGCCGGCACGCCGGCAATCTCCGATCCCGGGTTTTTGTTGGTACGGGCCGTGATTGCGGCCGAGCTGCCGCTCACCGCCATCCCCGGGCCGGCGGCCTTGATTCCGGCCTTGATTCTGTCGGGGTTGGCAGTGCACGCCTTTACCTACCGTGGCTTCCCACCCCGCAAATCGTCTGCCCGCCGGCGCTGGTTGGCCCAAGACGTGGCCACGCCCCACACGCTGATTTTTTATGAAAGTCCCTACCGTATCAAGGCCTTGATCGATGATGCCTTGGCCGTGTATGGTGATCGCCCGGCCGCGTTGGCCAATGACTTAACCAAATTCTACGAACTGATGGTGCGGGCGCCTTTGAGCCAAATCGCCATCCACCTTGGCCGCAAAGCCATCAAAGGCGAGTTCGTGTTGTTAATTAGCGGTGCTGATGGGCCACCCCCCGAATTTGTTGAAGGAATTGATCGGGATGACGATGATGCGCCCGATCCAGAGGAGGATTACGATGACGACCAGCCTGCGTGACAACTTGGTGACGATGACCTGTGAATTAGTCCGCATTCCCTCGACCCTAGATCGCCCCGATTTACTCCAAGCCGTGATTGACTATGCTGACGCCAAATTGCGCGACCTGCCCCGTGGCAAAGTGTTTTATGAAACATCCAACAACAAACCTTCCGTCGTGTACTCACTGCGGGGCAACAAACACGCCAAGTTGATCCTCAATGCCCACCTCGATATCGTGCCCGCTCGTGGTGAGCAATTCGAGCCCGAGATTCGTGATGGTCGCATCTATGGTCGCGGCACCCAAGACATGAAGGGCGCCGGCGCGGTGTTGTTGCAGCTGGCCCACGATTTGGCACAATTGCCCGAACCACCCGACGTCAACTTCCAATTTGTCAGCGACGAAGAAATCGGCGGTATGCACGGCACCAATGTGTTGCTCAACCGCGGCTATACCGGGGATTTCTTTATCACCGCCGAGCCGACCGACCTCAATATTTGTTATATGCACAAGGGTGCAGCCCCCATCGATATCGTGATTCACGGGGTGCCCGCCCACGGCTCCCGCCCGTGGAATGGCCGCAACCCCATTCATACCTTGCGCGATGGCTTGATTGCTCTCGAAAAACGCTACCCCACCCCCGATGAAGAAGCCTTTGTCACCACCGTGGTGCCAACGATTATTCATGGTGGTGAAGCGGGCAATCGCATCATGGAAGATGTCACCTTGCACCTCGACATCCGCCGAGTGCCCGAAGAAGACGCCGAAAGTATTTTGGCGGCGGTCAAGTCGTGCTTCCCCGAACATGCCACCGTGACCTTGCTCGGCTCGGGTGTGCCCCTCAACACCGACCCCAATCACCCAGCGGTCCAACAATTGGCCCAAGTGGTGCGTGAAGTCGGTATGCCGGCACATTTTTATCGTGAGCACTTTGGCACCGATGCCCGCTTCTATAGCTCCAAAGGCACCCCAGCGGTGTGCTGTGGTCCAATTGGCGCCGGCTTGCATTCAGACGAAGAATGGGTTGATATTGACGGATTGGTCAAAACCTATGAAGTCTTTGCCAAACTCGTGACCCATTATCAATAGTCGATCTGGGAATACCTGCATGATAGATGCCGTGCAGTGCATCGGATAGTCGGTACTCCGCGACCCGCATAAATCTGCGTACAGAGAGGTGTGCAATGGCGAATTGGTTGATTGGATGTGGGCAGATTACCTGGCCCCGTGACGTGTCTGAAGAACAAGTGTTGGCCGATATTGCCCAGGCTGGCTATGCCGGCGCCCCCGCCTTCCCCAAACCCGCCACTGCTGTGGCAGAGCGGGCTGCCTTGTGGCAACGCTATGGGCTCCAAGCGGCTCCTGGTTATTTTGGAGCTGATTTCTGGGATGTGACCAAATATGATGCCATCATGGCCCAAGCCCAGTCTTCGGCCGAATTTGCCCGTGACATCGGCTGCAATGCCTGTTATGTGGCAGCCAACGTCGAAGGCCAAACCATCCGCAACGGTCGTTCACGGATGCAGGCTGCCGGTCACGTCACCGACGCCGACGGCATGAGCGACGCCGAATGGCGCCAGTTTGTGCGGGCGATTAGTGATGTGGGCACGATTATGAAGCGCTACGGCGTCACCGCTGCCTTCCATAATCACGTTGGTAGTGTCATCGAAACTCGCGCCGAGCTTGATCGCTTGATGCAACAAACCGACCCCGCCGTGTTGGCCCTCGGCCCCGATACCGGGCATATGGCGTGGGCTGGTGGCGATGTGACCGATATGGTGAAAACCTATGCCAGCCGCATCGTGACAATGCACCTCAAAGATGTCAATGCGGCGGCCGCCAACCAGGCCCGTGCCGAACAACTCGATTATCGTGGTGCCGAAAAAATCGGCGTTTGGACAGAACTTGGCCAAGGGATGGTCGACTTCCCTACGATTTTTGGGTTGCTCAAAGCCGCCAACTTTGATGGCTGGTTGATTGTCGAAACCGACGTCACCCAATTGGCGACCCCCCTCGAAAGTGCCGTCCAAAGCCGCAAGTATTTGAAATCACTGGGCATGTAATTCAGTATTCAACAAGGAGGTTGATATGTTGCGTGTAGGAATTATCGGTTGTGGCCGCCCCTGGAAGAGCGAAGGCGCCACCGGATTTGGTATGTCGCACCAGCATGCCTTTGGCTATCGGGCCACGGGCAAAGCCCAAATTGTTGCCTTGGCCGATTTGGTCCCCGAAAACGCTGAATCCTTCCGGCAAATCCATGGCGGCGATGCCATCTACACTAGTTATCACGAAATGCTCGCCAAAGAAAATCTGGACATTGTCAGCATTTCGACCTGGCCACACATGCATGCCCAAATGGTCATTGACGCCGCCAACGCCAAAGTGCGTGCCATCCACTGTGAAAAACCAATGGCGCCCACCTGGGGCGAATGCAAAGCAATGCTAGCCGCCGCTGAAGCCAACGGCGTCCAACTCACATTCAATCACCAACGGCGCTTTGGTACACCCTTCCGCGCCGGCAAAGCCTTGCTTGATTCGGGACGGATTGGCAAACTCGAACGCATCGAAGCCTTTTGTGACAACATGTATGACTGGGGTACGCACTGGTACGACATGGCCTGCTACTTCAACGACGAAACCGACGCCGAATGGGTACTGGGTCAAATCGATTTGCGCGACCCCCAAACGGTGTTTGGTGTGGCCATTGAGCGCCACGGCGTCAGCATGACCCGCTTCAAAAACGGCGTTACGTTGTTGATGAGCACCGGTCATCAGGCTGGACCACGCTTTGGTTTGCGCATGATCGGCACCGACGGCATTATCGATGTGGGTGTCGACAACAATACCAACCTGCGCGTCAAAGGCAAAGGCGACGCTGATTGGGTCATCATTCCCGATACCGAAGGGCTACACGGCGACGAAAACGTCAAGCGGGGCGTCATTGATCTGGTCGATGCCTTGTTAGCTGGCCGCCGCCCCGAATTGTCGGTCTACAATGCCATGCGCGCCACTGAGTTGATTTTTGCCACCTACGAGTCATCACGCTCACATCGTCGCATCGACTTGCCGCTCCAGAGCACTGATTCAGCTTTGCTGAGTATGCTGGGCAAGTAACGTCAATCAACGTATTACCCCAATAAGGCTCCCACCACCCCATCCCAAGTAATTTGGGCCACGGTGGTGGGTCCGTTTTGTCCGAGCTGTTGCGCCAAATCCGGCTCGCTCATGATGCGGTTCAGCGCGGCCGCAATGTCGCTGGCGGTCGGTTGGGCGATGAGCCCGTTGTGATTGTGGCGCACAAATTCGAGTGTGCCACCGGCGTCTGTGGT
>DBCF01000011.1 GCA_002292925.1 Roseiflexaceae bacterium UBA965
TCACGCATCCATTGATAGATATTACCACCCTCACTGGTAGCGCCACCCACCAACGCCGTGTGCCGATCGATGCGGTAACACCACAATCCCGGCGGTGGAGTGGGCGTACCGGGGATGGCGATGCGCATCGCCCCGGTGGTACCAACCGTCAGTGCCAAATGACGGGGGGCGCTACAACCACTCCCCACGTTGGCCGCAGCCCCATCACCAATGGCCGCAAACCATTGGACGTATGCGAGTGCAGGCCATCGCGACGCCCACACCGGCAATAATCCGGTGTGGGGCACATCGACGTCAATCACCGGGGCCAAGGCAGCATGAGACATCGCAACGGTGGCGAGCCACTCTGCGTGCCAATCCAACGTGGTTCGGTCGAGCAAACCCGTCCAGGCGGCAATGCTCGGAGTGACACGCCGGATGCCCAACCAGCTCCATTCGAGATATTCCCCGAGTGTCATCCACATGCTGGCTGCTTGCCATTCGTGGGGGCGCTGTGACTGCACCCAACGCACTCGGGCCGGCCAATAATTGGGGCGGAGCAAACAGCCCGTCGTGGCGTGATAGTCTGCTTCGTCGTATTGGTGGCGGAGCCGTTGCGCCTCACCCGCACTCTGGGTATCGGCATAGGTGCGTAACGGCCCTACGGGTGTACCGTCTGACGCAATTCCCACCATCGTTGTCGCCATGGTATCAACACCCATGGCAGCGACTGCGTTGACATGATGCCCTAATTGGGCAATGACTTCGTCAATCACTGCCTCACACTGCTGGCGCAACGCAAGTGCGTCGACCTCAGCGGCGCCATGGGCATCGCTATAAACGTCAATTGGGCGGCGCGCTTCGATACCCGTAACTTGGCGGGCCTGCGCATCAAAACAGAGTAAACGCACGGCGCTGGTACCCACATCGAGTGTGAGTACCAGCGGCTGGATGGCATGTTCAATTGCAATTGACTGCATGGTGGCTCCTGCGATGCTCGTAGCAGAAGCCAGCGAGCACTTAATTCGACTGGGGACGTTCACCCAATGTTACCGTAAATTCTTGTGGTTGATTATCACGCAAAACGGTTAATTTCACCACATCACCCGGTTTGTATTGCAACAACACCCCACGCAGCGATGCCTGTTGGCCGAGTTTAACCCCTTCGAAGCTGGTAATAATATCGCCAGCCTTCATCCCCACATTACCGACCGGGCCACCGTCAATCACACTCGTGACATAGGCTCCTTGTTGCACCGACAATTTATATTGCTTGGCGATATCGGCGTTAATCATGCCATAGGTAATTCCGAGGTATGGATACAACACTTGTCCCGTTGCAATGATTTGCTCGCTCACACGGCGCATGATATTCGACGGGATGGCAAAGCCTAACCCTTCAACCGAAGCAGTCGGATCACCCCGCACCACCAACGTGTTGATGCCGATGATTTCGCCGCGCATATTCAACAACGGACCACCGCTATTGCCCCGATTAATGGCGGCATCGGTTTGGATGAGCCCTTCTGGGGCACCTTCACCCAAATTACGATTCAAGGCACTAATCACCCCAACCGTGACACTGTTTTTGAATTCACCGAGGGGACTACCAATGGCGATGACGGTTTCACCTTGGCGCAAGGCATCAGAATCACCAATCGGCAGATAGGCATCGATAGGACCACTCACTTTCACCAATGCCAAATCCATCAACGGATCATCACCTACTAATTCTGCAGGACGTTGGGTTCCATCTGAAAAAATCACTTCCAACGAGGTATTGCCCTCAATCACGTGATGATTGGTAATGATATACCCATCTGGGCTAATGACCGCACCTGAGCCACTTCCCATACGATTAATCACTGTGACTACAGCAGGCGCCACCTTGGCGACGACATCAGGCACGTCCATGGCCGTCGTCGTGCTCGGACTAGTGGCAGTTTGATTGGCATCAGGTTTACTCGTCGGTAACACCGGCGCAGTCGGTAACACGGCTTGTGTTTGTTGTGGTTTATTCGTGGGGGCAGGTTGTTGTACAACCGTGATTGGGCGATTTGCATTGTTGCGTTGAATCAAATACAACGACGTTCCTGCTCCTGCCACTGCACCCAGCACGGCACCACCGATTAATGTTAAGACCAATGCGGTAACTATCAAAAACCCATTGCCACGTCCCATAATACCTATCCCCTATTCATTAACTCGGCACGCAACAAAACCAGCGCGTGTATATAACTGGGATTACTATCACATACCAAACTAAACTTCCTGTGAATACTCTATGAGCATCTGATGAAAACAGTCTCTGTGCTGGTGTAACCGACACCCACATTCCGTATGCCCACAGAGTCTATTTTAAATGATAGACGGGAGAACGCCCATATACGTGCCCATCGATGTACAAAACCCCATATCTACGCATGGGAGTGAATCAAAAGCCAGCAAATCATTGGCAAACGAGCGCTATTTTCAGGTATAATACTCACGTATCATTCGACGTTGATGGTACGACATTGCACCAAGCAAATGCACACTCTGCTGTTCATTTGCCACTTTAAAAAGAGAGATTCTATGATTCTCGAACAACGTTACGGTGCCGCTCAAGTCGTCATGCGTGTCACCGATGCACTATTACTCCGTGCAGCCACAGGACAAGCAACTTCACCAGATACCTTTCGCCGCGAAATGTTCCGCACTGGGTGGATGTTTATCTGTGAGCGACGCGCAGTTGCCTCACTCGTTAATCTCATCAACGCCATGCTCTGGGCACTCGAAGCCTGCGAAACGCCCCAAGAACTGCAAACAGCCGTCCAAAATGTTGTCAGTCAATTCCGCCACCAACTCAACCAACGCGTACTTGATACCGCCACCCATAGTTTGTCGCTCCTAAGTAATTGTCGGCACATTATTACGCATGGCTATAGCACAACGGTGCATTATGCACTACAACATGCCTTGCGAAATGGGCAGCGATTACATGTCACCTATGTTACGCCGAGTAATGCCGGTGAATCATTGGCACTACGCGAACGCATTGCTGCAATTGGGCTTGATGTCGACACCATCCCACTCACCCACGTGAGTACAATGATAAGCAGTTATGATGCAGCCATTGTCGGTGCTGATACCCTCGATACAAATGGACTCACCAACAAACGGGGCACTGCGCTCTTGGCCGAAAGTGCACTCACACACAGCGTACCGTTTTTTACCTTTTGTACCAGCGAAAAATTCCTCACCAATGCCTTTTATCAAGGCCCAGTATCACCATGGCCATTCAATGATGCGCCAATGCTTATGACAAGTCCTGATTTGATTGATCGTGATATCACGCCATTACACGAAATCAGCGGAGTCATTACCGACAGAGGCTCGCTCCCTGGCCCCGCCATCGAAGCATGGCTCGCCACCGCACAGCTCCATCCCTGGTTGAGTGGGCGTGGTACACTATAGTCATATCTCTTTGATAACATTCGATAACCATAATTGACAATTTCTATGCAACACATTATCATAGTTACGTATGAATGACAAAATAAAACAACCCATTGATGAGTTCGATGATCAAACTCATCTCCTCAACAAATTATTGACTGACACCCCACGTACGCAATCGCAACGTGCGCTTAGCCACGAATCACGGCCTGTACCCGTACTACGGCGCAACGAACCAACCAGCCGTACCAATCAACGCGCCACGGGGCCCATGCGCACCACCAATCCCCAATCAGTGGTCGATATGCGCGTCACATCTTCCATGCGTGCCGAGCAAGCGCGCAAAACCGACAGCATCCGTCACACCGGCGTGATGCCGCGTGACACGGGCAGTATGCGCCATACCGGCGCGCTTCGTGAAACGACACGCGCAACGGGGAGCATGCGCCACACCGGCACACACCGCACCACTAGTAGTATCACGACACGGGTGCCAACCACGCCGCTGATTTATAGCCAAGATGATGATTTATATGCCACACACGGCGAAGAGCCTTCACTCATCCTCACTGCAGGCACCAATCTAGTCTGGATTGTCTTGATTTGTGTGATTATTTGGCTGGGAATCAGTATTGCCCAACACCAAAGTGGCAGCGAAACAACTATTTTGAGTAGCTACTATCAAAGCACCAATTTACGCGCTGCCGCCAAAGTCATCGGGATTACCTTGCCCGAAATCCCACGGATTGATAATACTCCCAAAGTCGAAATTCCTAGTGGTGAAAGTAGCGTGCTAGGGCCACCGACGATTACCGCACAACGCATCGACGAGATTCTGCGCGTCCATGGGTCACCAGCTACTGGCACCGGCCAATACTGGATCGATGCAGGGCTCGAATATGGTATCGACCCTGTGTATGCCTTGGCGTTTTTTATGCATGAATCAACCCTCGGCACCAACCCTGCGTGGAGTGGCTTCAAACCAGATGGAAGTTCGACGCATAATATCGGCAATATTACCTGTGCAGGCTACCCAACCTGTTACGGCAGGTTCCGCGATTACCCCGACTGGCAGACCGGTATTCGCGATTGGTTTCGCCTAATTGCCGTTGAGTATATCGCTGATTGGGGATTAGCAACAGT
>DBCF01000195.1:0-1110 GCA_002292925.1 Roseiflexaceae bacterium UBA965
CTGCTGCGTCTCTACTTTATTCATAAAGGATACTATGGATTCACATTCGTCACTCGTATTTGACAAAGTCGCCATTAACGAATTGATGCGCACCGTAATTGGCCGATTACGCAAACAAAAAATCGCCATTCCAGAGCTTATTGCGCACTTCAACGCCAATGGAACAGCGATTAGTCGCGCCAAATTCAACGACTGGTTTATGACCCGGCCCGATCGTGACACCACTGCACCGATTGCCGTGGTGAATGGGGTAATCGCTACGCTTTTTGGGTTGCAGCCACACATCATGACGGCTACCGAACTTTTTTCGTTGCTGATTGCGACCCGTATTCCAATTAATCACATCCACGTATATGCCCGCTACTTCCCCAAAGATGAGTGGAACCGCATACTTGGATTGTATGGGATTCACCATAATGTATGGGATGATGCCGTTATTGGTCAAGAAAAAGTGATTCAGCAAGCGTTTGACGCGCTCATTGCCGGCAAATGCCAAATCATTGTGGGTGCACCCGGTATCGGCAAAACAATGATTGCCGGCGAATTAATGCGCCAATATCAACTATTTAAAGGCACCCCCGTGGTGAAAATAAACCTGACCGATGTCCGATCGTTTACCCAACTCCAAACGCTGATGTTGAAACAGTTTGGTATCCAAACAAATGATTATCAACCCATCAAAACCCAAATAAACAACTATATCGTACGCCACAATCCCATCATGCTCTTTGATGATTTTGAAGAAACAGAATACTTTACCGTTACACAGTGGCTCGACTATATGCAACTGCACTTTCCCTCGTTTATGTGGTTGATTACCATTCGTAATATGCCCGAGGTCACGACTATCATCCCCGTACAAATCACCAAAATTGCACCACTGATGTATGAAACTAGTGATTCCCCTGCGTGGATTCTTGCCAAACGCTGCCTGCTCAATAATGGCATGTTTGCACCGCAAAAGGAATTATTGCAGGTAATTACCCAAACGACCCAAGGCAATCCCGGTGCTATTCAACAGATGGTGAATCAGTTGCAAACGACGAATTTTGTTTATTCACCTGACTACGACGGTGATTCATTTGTCCATTTAGATAGCACCGCCCGCAC
>DBCF01000195.1:1234-6486 GCA_002292925.1 Roseiflexaceae bacterium UBA965
CCAAAATTGAAGAATCTATCAAAATGCTGAAAAATAAAGGCTATTTGCAAGTGGTTGAAAATCCGTTAGCGTCCTATATCATGGTGCAACGTACCACATTTACGCAGATAACCGCAACGTTGTTGCCGGTCAAGCGCATTCATTACCTGCAATCAATTTTTCATGTGTTGTGCGATGGTTTTACCATTGACATGAAATTCCCCCTCAACATGTTGAATTTTCAGAGTGATTTACCCGGAGTGTTGCAGGTCGCGACATTGATGCTCAATGCCGGTATGGTCGATGCCTGTGCCTTGTTGTGTTGTCTGTGTAGCGAAATTGCCATTGAAATGGGTGACACCGCAGATATTGTACAAGTGATGGAACAATGTGTGCGCATGGTGCCAAATCAATCAACTACCTACATTGAAATGCAACTAGCCTTGGGGAAGTTATATAGCGAACGTGGGCTGACCTTTAATGCCATCAGCTGTTTTATGCACGTACGCGCCAGCAATCTGTTGCGTACAAATGATCATTTCCGCGCCCGGGTGGCAGTTATCCAAGCACTCGGGTATATGGTTCGCGATGTGAATTTGCAACAACATGATTTTGATTTTTTGTGTCAAGAGTTGGTATTTGCGATTGATTATTTCGCGACAGCGCAAAAGAACGAGTGGCATGGCCGCGCCAATCATTGCTTGGCCTACCTGCATCTGTTTGCCGGCAATGTTTCTGTCGCACACAAACACTCGGCCGCTGCATTACAGTTGATTTCAGTACCGAATAGAACCAATGAGGCTGACGATTATTATGCCCATATCCTGCGTTTACATGCGGTGACGTTGTCGTTGTTGGGTGATTACACCCTCGCCCGCAACCAACTCAAACAAGCACTGGTGGCGTATCAACAAACCTTTCGCACCATTGAAATTTTGCAAACCTATATGCGCCTTGCCATGAATGAATTGTTTGCGCATGATATCCAGGCGGCAACGAATTATTTGTATATTACACTCCAAGAAATTAACAAAACTGGTAATGCAAAGAGCGTGTTGTATTGTATCGATCTCTATATTTTATTACTCTGTGTACAAGGAAATATAACGCACGCACACCAATTATTGTATAGTGTCAATGGCTTCCGATCTGAACGTGGTGTGTCACGTGGTGCCGTATTTGATCAATTAATTGAACAATATTTTGCACAAATAGCACACCAAACAATAATTAAATCGACACTCGAATCGAAACAATCATTGTTTGATGTGCTATCACAAATAACCGAAGAACTCAATGCACGCATTGCTATTTAAGCAGGGCATTTTGTACTGGTGGCGCACTACAACCGTATTTCGCGCCCTTCGGCACTCGAGCGGTAGCAGGCGTCGATAACCTGGGTGCGGCGCAAGCCGTCTTCAGCCGAGGGGATGGCGGGGGCGCCGTCGAGGATGGCGGCGACGAAGTTGTTGATGACATCGACATGGCCACCACCCGGCTTGATGTTGGGCACGAGGTCGACAGGCGTGCCGTTGGCCTCATCATAAAAAATCCGGACGGTTTTGACGTTGTGGTAGTCGACTACTTTGAGCTCGGCGCCACCTTCGGTGCCGTACAAAATAATCCCAAAATCGTCACCATTAGGACCATGGCTGGCCCAGCTAGTTTCGAGTTGGAGCGTAGCACCGCCGTCAAGCCGGATCATCGCAGTGGCCAGGTCTTCGACTTCGTATTGGCCAGCGACTGTTTGACGGACGCTGTTCATCCCTTTTTGGCCACGGGGCCCAAATTCGGCGTAGGTGGCGGCATTGACCGCTACCGGCGTCGGCTCACCCATCAAATACATGGCGATATCGAGCATATGTACGCCCAAATCAATCAACGGGCCGCCACCAGCCATGTTTTTGTTGACGAACCAACTATTGATGCCGGGGATGCCGGCGCGCCGCATCCAGTAGGATTTGGCGTAATAGATGCGCCCCAAACGACCACTCTCAATGATTTGTTTGATGTATTGCACGTCGCTACGTTGGCGATGATTGAAACTAATCATCAAAATCTTGCCGGCGGCTTTGGCAGCAGCTAGCATCGATTCGCCTTCGGCAGGGGTGCGGGCTAGGGGTTTTTCCACCAAGACATGTTTGCCTGCCGCCAAGGCCGCCAATGTCACTTCGGCATGCAGGCCATTGGGCACACACACGCTCACGGCGTCGATGTCGGATTGGGCCAGTAATTCGGCATATTCGCCATAATGACGGGCGCCGTAGCTAGCGGCCAAGGTTTTGGAGCGCTCATCGAGTCCGGCAATCGCCGCAATGGTGACCCGAGATTGGGTGGCATACCCTTCGGCGTGTGATCGCCCGATGCCCGAGCCGATGATGCCGACCCGTAGTGGTGCAGTTGTCATAAAGCCTCTTTGTTGCAAAAAACGCCGCATGTGATAGCGCACCCAACTCATCGGCGCGTATCACGCATGTCTTCGATACTACTCGGGTCGGTGACGTGGTCGATGAACAGCACGCCGTTGAGGTGATCAATCTCGTGCTGGACGGCCCGTGCCAGTAATCCGGTGGCGCGGCGCAGGCGCAGATTACGCCCTTTGATGTCGCGGTACTCACAGGTCACCCAGTTAAAGCGTTTGATCGGCGCATAGCGGCCAGGCAAACTCAGACATCCCTCGGAGCCCGTAATAGTGCCCTCGCCATGCTGGGTAATGACCGGGTCGAGCATCACATATAACTGTTCGGGTTCGATTTCGACCACATTTCCGTCTGAACGTTTTTCGTGGTGGCCGGGGATGCGGATGACCACGAGGCGTTGGGTGATGCCCACTTGGGGGGCGGCTAAGCCCACGCCATCGACGGCGTCCATGGTTTCGATCATATCGGCCGCGAGTATTTCGAGGGTCGGTTTGTCCATGGCGACGGGGGTACAATTGGCCCGCAAAATCGCCAAATCAGCGGGAATTTCGATGTCGAGAATACGACGAATAGCCATCAGCTGCCTCATTATATGCGTACGGGCTTTTGGTGGAGATGACATGCATTATCGCACATCATCCTGCCAAAAGCCCGTACACGGTTGCCCTTAGTACCAGAACATCGGCTTGCCGAGGAAGTCCTTGACCTTGGCGCGGTAGTTGATCGGATCGTAGAATTGATCGATGTCGACGCGCTTGACCCCTTGTAATGGGGTGTCCGCAGGTACGGTAGTATAAACGCCATTTTGGATGGCCACCATCAAGCCACTATGGCCCTTGATTAATTGATCGACGGCCATGTTGCCGTACGAAAAACCCGCCATGCGGTCGATGGCATCTGGGGCACCCGAACGCATCAAATACCCCACTTGTTGGTTGACAATGTCAACACCCGTGATTTTTTTGATGGCTTCACCGGTGATCTGCCCGATACCGCCTAATTTCTTGTGGCCGTAGGCATCTTCTTCGCCGTATTCCATGGTTTGACCATCAAGCATGGTAGCGCCTTCGGACATGACCATAATTGAGTAGTTCGACGGGTTGCGGCGTTTGTCTGCCACCAATTGGTGTGCCAAGCGCTCGACGTCAAACGGTACCTCGGCGATGATACTGCGATCGGCGTCGGCCAAAAAGCCAGCGACCAAGGCGGTTTCGCCACAGTTACGCCCAAACAATTCCACCACGGCAATCCGCTCGTGTGAGCCGGTAGCCGTCCGCAAGGCGTTGATGAATTCTACGCTGCGGGTGATGGCAGTCGAGAAGCCCAAACAGTAGTCGGTACCAAATACGTCGTTGTCCATCGTTTTGGGTATGGCAATCACGCGTACGCCTTCTTTGTACATGCGTACAGCATACGACAACGTATCGTCGCCACCGATGGGGACGAGCGTGTCGATGCCGAGGTGCTCGAGCACCTTGAGCACGTGAGGGGTGCAGTCAGCGGTGTTTTTGGGGCCGGTGAACGGGAAGCGCCCCTTCAAAAACTCCGGCATCATTTTTTCGCTGACGCGCTGGGGATTGGTGCGCGACGTGTGCAACGTGGTGCCGCCGTAGCGGTCAATGGTGCGCACGTGTAATGGCGTCAACGGTGCAGCCCACTCTTCGTTGTTGGTGGGGTCGTCGAGGTTGTAATTGAGCAAACCACCCCAGCCACGTTTGATGCCGATGACCTCAATGCCGGCTTCGGCACAGCGGTTCACGACGGCTTTGATGGCGGGGTTCAATCCCGGGACGTCACCGCCACCGGTCAAAATTCCTACACGCACAACATACCTCCATAATTTCAACATCTATGCGCCAACTCATCAGGTTGTGATGAGTAGTCGTACCACACAAAAAACACCGCCGTCTGGCATGACCACTGGTCATGCACAAGAGCGACGGTGCTCATTTTTCATTTGCACAACCGATGATTGGTGTAGCGACTTAACCGCCACCACCACCAAAACCCATAATACCACCCTTTGTCATTGCCTGCACATCGAGCAGTTCGTCGATGCGTTCGGCGCTGAGCAAGCCCTTTTCGAGTACCACTTCCTTGATGGTTTTGCCCGTTGCCATCGATTCTTTGGCGACGGCAGCCCCATTGAGGTAGCCGATTTCGCGGTTGAGCGCGGTGACGAGGATGGCGTTTTTGGCCAACCAGCCATGCGCTTTTTCGCGGTTGGCCGTCAAGCCCACCACACAGCGATCGGTAAAGGCGGTGATAGCCCCAATCATGACGTGCATCATTTCGTTGATATTGTGCGAAATAATCGGCATCATCACGTTGAGCTCGAGCTGTCCGGCTTGGGCGGCCAAGGCCACGGTGTGGTCACACCCTTGTACATGGAAGCAGGCCATGTTGAGCATTTCGGCCAGCACCGGGTTGATTTTGCCGGGCATGATGCTCGAGCCGGGTTGGACCGCAGGCAAGCGCAATTCGTCTAACCCCGTCGCCGGCCCTGACGCCAGCAACCGGAAGTCGTTGGCAATCCGGGTTAACGTAATGCACAACGTACGAATCGAGGCAGAGAAATCAGCCGGGTCGGCCATGCTTTGCATCGACTCAAACAAATTCCCCGAGGTACGCAAATTTTGACCAAGCAAGCGACTGAGGGTCACCACCATGCGGGGGTGGTATTCGTCGTGGGCATTGAGCCCCGAGCCAGTCGCAGTGCCACCAATCCCGATGCGACGCATCCGTTCGGCGGCGGTGGCGACCCGTTCGCGGTCGTTGCGCACGGCGAGGGCGTAGGCGCCAAACTCTTGGCCCATGGTGACGGGCACGGCGTCTTGCAAGTGGGTGCGCCCA
>DBCF01000181.1:0-7524 GCA_002292925.1 Roseiflexaceae bacterium UBA965
GGTCAAATGATTGTCGACATCACTCGCGGCACCCGTGACGCCAGTGGCGCCGCCCTGCGCCCCGACGATTTGGTCTGGGTCTGGTCAACCAGCAAGGGCATCACCGCCACCGCCATGCATCTGTTGGCCGAACAAAACCTGATTCGCTACGACGACACCATTGCCAGTTATTGGCCAGCCTTTGCCCAAAACGGCAAAGAAAACATCACCATCCGGCATTTGATGAGCCATACCGCTGGCATCGCCGAAATCCCAGCCACGGTATCACCGATGACCTATGCCGACTACGACGCCATCATGGCGGCGCTTGCCGGCATGACTCCCACTAGCCAGCCGAGCCATGTCAAGCAATACCATAGCTTGAGCTACGGCTGGCCGCTGGCCAAAGTGCTTGAAGCGGCCAGTGGCAAAGCATTTGGGCAATTCATCCAAGATGAAATCTGCAAACCATTGGGCATCAACGATTTGTTTATCGGTTTGCCCAGCGAACGCCGTGGTGATGCCACCCAGATGAGTCATGACTTAGGGGCAGATGCGTATAAAGAAAACCCAATGGCTGATCCGACGTTGATGCCCAACCACCCCGCCTTCCAATCCACCTGCATCCCGGCAGCCAACATGATGGCCAGTGCCCGTGCCATCGCCAAAGTCTATGCCTCGTTAGTGGGCAATGGTGTTGATGGCGTGCGATTGTTGCCGGTTCGGCGCATCGCCAACGCCACCGCCATCCAATCATGGAGCGCAGATGCAGTCAGTGGTCGCCAAGATGGTTTTGGGCTCGGCTACGCACTGGGTGACACCAGCGCCACCTACGGCAATCGCCGCGGTACCTTTGGGCACGACGGTTGGGGTGGGGCGACGGGGTTTGCCGACCTCAGCAACGAATTAGCCTTTAGTATGACCAAAAACCGCATGACCATGGCTGAGGGTGTGCCCTCACTCAGTACCGATTTGGCCAATATCGTGCGCCAACACTTGGGTATCAGCTAAGCACTAGCGCTGTTGTGACAACAAAAATCCCCGTGCGTCGCTGGACGTACGGGGATTACGCATGATTTTCCTCGTTATAGAACAGTTGTTACAAAAAGTTCTCGTTTACTGCTGGGTGATAATCACAGTGCTTTTACCGTCTTGTTGCGAAATAATCACCGTGATTATTTTGCCGTCTTTGCTGAAGGGGAGCAAACTCGAATCCGTGGAATTCATAGCACCATCACTTGCCACATAGCCAGCATCTTTCATCGCAGTGGTATAGAAATCAGTCAATTCTTTGACCGATTTTTCGGTAGTCAATGCCATCATTTCATTGGTTTGCATAGTAATTTGGGCATCATCAGGTATCGGCCATTTGTTGCCACTCCCGACATTTTCACATTCTTTGGGGAGCGTAATTGGGGGCACCGCATTAATATCAGTCAATTCATACTTCCACGAAAAGGGTTCAAGTACATCGCCGTTTTTGGTTTTGCCGCTGACTTCCCATTGCATGGCATACCCTTCGTTGCGCTCAATGAGGGCCGTGCTTTGGTACGTGGCACCGTCTGCTTCTGTGCCTTCATAGACATAGGCATCGGTAGGACGGCCCAATACATCTGGGCCAGCACCTGTTTTTTGCATTGCAAACGGGATATTCCCAATGATGCTATCGGGATTCAAGCTCTGAGATTGTGGTTGATCAACCACAATAATGCATTGGGCGGGGTCGTCGCTCACGGAGTAGGTTTTGTCAGCAATTTTGACCATGCGATAATCAGCTGCTTGGATATCTGCACTTTTTGAGTTGGTGCGCATCTCCATGGCAGCCGGTTCACGAATCACTTTTTGTTGCCATACCCACGTTGATTCTTTACCATTATTCGTAGTTGTATAGTTGAAGGTTGCCGTATAACTGTCTAGCGTATCAAGTTTATTAGCAAACTCACTGCCACTCCAGGTGTCACTCGCAGATGCACCGTCATCCGTACTAGTGGTTGCTTCAGTTTCGGCTTCTGCGGTGACATCAGTTGACACATCACTTGATTGACTGTCAGTGACTTCAACTGTCGTTTGTGGGTTTTCGCTGGCAGAATCTGCCGGTGCTGCGGTGCCACAGGCGCTCAACACAAACAAAAACAACATGCCGATTACTAATATACGCATTCGTTTCATCCCAAACCCCTTTCACGTTGTCACATAAAAATTATACCCGTGCAGATTATCAAACGCAATGTTTTTGTGTATTTAGTAATTTTTATCTTTACATTTAATATATCGAGTATTTACAATACCTACGCCAATCTACGCCGCTCGCTGGTTGTTCGGCGGTGCATTGATACGCCCAAGTGCTAAAATTGTGCGATCAATCTGCGATTTTAATTCGTTGTGCAGTTTCGGCGGAAGTAATTTTAAATCACCCGTGTGTTTTGGTGCAACAGCAACTGTAGTCGTTGTTTTCCGCGCGCGTATAGTGCACAGGGTCCGCAACGGGTGCGGAGTCGCTTCCCCTTTCTCCGTCATTCCATGACTACGGTCGTGAAATTTCCTATCGAGCGTACACCCCCCGTCGTGTGCCTATCCTATGGCTCGCCTCGGGAGATTCCACGCTGCGGTTGCAATCGCAACCGGCATGGAATGACGCTAGGGATGGGATTTTGGCGTAGGTATTGTATTTAAAAAATATGTACCGCTGCCAATACCCGCATTATCCTAAAAAACACTTTCATGCGCGTTGAAACAAAAATCCACTACATGCAACAATTCCGTTGCATGTAGTGGATTGTACTAATAAACCACAGGGGTTCATTGCGACTGGATAAGCACCAGCGGCCCAAAGAGCCCACTTACTTCTTGGTGGGCTGGGGCATAGTGCGTCGGGCTGTGCCCCGCCAAATAAGGCGCTAATGTGTTGGTCACGAGAATTGTGATAGTGTTTTGACCTTGTTGCAAACAATTACTTATGTCAAATTGATAGGGTGACCAAATCCGTGCCCCTAGCGATTGTCCATTGACAATCACCTCTGCCGTACCGCGTACCATACCGAGGTCAATGAGCCATTGTCCGCGTATGTTATCAATATTGATGGTACGGGTAAAGGTCACTGCACCGGCAAAATCAGCCAACCCCAGATCATCAAATGACGCTGGTAGTTGCACAAATCCTTCACCCCATTGATAGGTCAGCGGAGCCTGCAATAGCGCCGCCCCGGCGCCACCCTGTTGCGCGGTCAGCGTTAATTGGGCCTGCATCGCAGCAGTTGGCAACGAATAGACGCCGTTTGTTTCAAGAATAGATTGGCCATCAATCAACAGACTGAGCGTTGCATCCGTTGCAATCTGGAGCGCCGTCGCACCCACTGGCACGCGCCAGTGGAGTTGCGCCGTGCGCTGATGCCCGGCATAAGCATCGGGTACGAGCGCCACCACCGTATCGTCGGCCGGGCTGGCTTCGAGCCAGGCCGCCTGTGGCAAGGGGTGAGGGCGGCGGCGCACCAACGGCCAACCGGGATCCATGTCGACATAGAGCGCGAGATCAATAGTGACGGTCAAATCGACCCATTGGCGTCGGCGAATCCGAGCTGGTTGCGCCACCTCGGTATGCCGCGCGACCATCCAATCGACACCACTCATCACCACAGTCGTTACACCAGTGTCTGTGATACACACCGCATCAACCATCAATGACACACCACGCCCACCATCGAGCGCCACGATACGCAATCGATGCGTCCCTGCGCCACATGCCGGCAACTTGTACGGTTGCACCCGTACAGTACTGCCGTAGGGATCGTAGCCCCCTTGGCGACCGATTTCGTGGTCATCAAGGTAGACCGTCACCGGCACATCAGCGACCACAATCATGTCACCCGTTGCCGTTGCTGCGGGTAACGAAAACGTATGGGCAAACGTCAGCAATGAAGCCGCTTGCGGTGTGTCGTTTTGCATAATCCAATTGGGGCGGGCAAAGCGCTCTGGGCGGCGTACCAGCGCCCAATACCCCCGCAGGTTCACTGTTTGTTCGGGGGCAAGCTCAAATTCAATCAGATGTTGACCGGCAGCCCATACGATGGGGATAAACCATTGATAGCCAGGAGCGCATAGGCCTTGGTCGACTCCATCCAACCAGACGCGTTTGACTGCCGGCGCCGCCAACACAAACGACCCAGATTCAGGCGCAGTCAACATCACCGTGGTGCGCACCCGCACCGCCTGTCCGGCATGCACCACCCCAAATGACATAAATTCTTCGGGCACGTATCCTTTGGGACCCAGCATCCCCCAATGCAAGGTGTCTTTGTGGATGCCGCGAGCAAGTGAATAGACCAACGGTTGCCAACCTGCTACCTGCAACGGATCAGCACCGCTACCAATCGCAGGGAGGGCCGGTGGTAAGGTTGCAATCGGTGCTGGTGCCGTCACCCAGCCATACGTGCCAAAGCCTTGAGTTTGCACTGTGCCGTGCTCATCACGAAAACGCATGGTATGGGGCAACATCAACCCCGTGGCTGGGCGCGCCAAATCCCCCCACTGGTTATCGACAGTTGCCACCACCTGCGTCTGCCAGCTCCCTGATAGATCAGTCTGTGCAATCAGACTCGGTGCCACTGCTGGTTGTGGACTCGCATTCCCATGATCAGGGATAAACAAGAGTGCCGCGGGCGCCTGTGCAAGTGACACTTGCCATGTGCCATCAGTGTTGCGCGGTACTGTCGTCACATTCCCATCCACAATCCCCCATTGCTGGACGGAAGTCGCATCGGGAATCGTCAATTGCAGACTGGAGGGGAGGCGTTTGGCATCGAAATCATAGGGCGTACTATTCCAGTGCCCATCCCAATGAAACTGCGACCCAGCCACCATGGGCGTCACAAATACCACTCGCCCACCGTCAACCCGGCGTTCGAGTAATTGCACATCGCCATCGATTCGGCGTGGGATGCGTTGCAGGTAAGGCACCAACGCCTCGGCGCTTGCCACGGTAATGATGTTTTCGTGGCGCGCAATCCCATGAGGGAGCGATGACACTGCCAACACCAAACCACCACTTTGGGCAAAGGCATTGACTGCTGCCACACATTCGGCAGACAAATGCGTCAAGGCCGGCAAAATTAGACAACGGTAGGATTCGCCTGCCACCTGCAACTGTCCGGCGGCGACTTGTGCCCGTGCCAGCGAATCATCGTCGAGCATATCGAAATCGCGGCGGTCACGCTCAAGCACCCCCGGCTTGGGGTTGTTCCAAAACATTGAGCCTGTAATTGCCACAAATTGTTGCTCAGCCTCGCTGGCCGCCTCGAGTGGTCCCGACACCAACAAATGGGCTTGGACGGTAGTTGTGGGGAAGAGCACTGCGATATCACAGACATGCCGTCCTACTGCCAAGATCCCCATCAAGCGCATTACCGCATCGGCAAATTGCGGGTAGTGGCGCCAATAGGGTTGGCGCCAGCATGTCGATGGCGGCGCCCATTCCCACCAGCCCCCTTTGGTAGAGTAGTAGACCGCATGTGGGTCATAGAGCGTCAACCCGGCCCGAATCCACGGCACCAACCAGTCAAAGGTTTCTTCGAGAGTACCACCCCAACCACTACTGTGAAAGGCCTCAATCCACGAGCGGGGGCGTTCGTACAAATGCGCCAACGACGAATGGATTTTGCCGTTGCCATGGTGATCGCTCCCCGGTGCACCGTACCAGCGATGGGTTTGCAAATAGTCGGCGTATTCGTCCACGGCGCCGATGGGCAAGGCCATCCGGGCAGGACTTTGTTGGTCAAAGCCACAAATCAGACCATGGGCCTGATGCCAATCATAAAATGGTTGAAAAAAGGCCTGCTCACAGCGTTTGGCCCGCCAGCGTTGATAATCGATGCGCACTTGTTGGCTGGCGTCGTCTTCACCTTCAAACAAGGCAATCAATTTGGGGACGATGTCGTAGCCATAGGCGGCGGCAAAGCTGGTAGCGAAATCGTGGCACCACGTCGGCATCGAGGGGAGTTCGTCTTGGAATGAACCCACGATCACATCACCAAAATACTCGCCTGCTTCACGGGCAAACGCCTCGTGCACCATCGCCCGCAACGTCAGACAAGCCGGCTGACTTAGATAATCAAAACCCTTGGTAACGGCATGGATTAAGCGGATACGATGCGGTCCCTGAATGGTCGATGTCACGTGGCCATCGTCTATTTGCAACGGGTGAATCTGGGAGTCAGCATCGATTTGCCACGCACCTAGCGGCATACAGCCATCGGGGAAGCGTACCGTGGTTGGGGCTATGGCCTGATGTGCGACATGGCCTAACTGCTGTCCGGCATATTCGGGATGATTGCGGATGATTGTCCCTTGCAGATTAGCCCCCGAAAAGCCGATTTGATCATAAAACCAGATTTTGATGCCTAATTCGCGGGCATCACGACAGACTCCCACAAAAATCTGCCACCATACCGGGGTCAAAAAATGTGGTTCGTCAGACAATGAGCCATGCATGGGACCTGCCGGTGCCAAATTCAAAATCACGAGGTTGTAGACCCCGCCCTCGGCGAAACGTTCGAGTTGCCAGCGCAAGCGGGCACTATCGAGTGGCTCGCCGCTCCACCACCAAATCGGCGCCGGCGAAAAGGCATGGTCGGGGGTTTTGAGGCGGTGCAGTGCTAATTCGTAACTATTCATGACAACTCCACACATTCAATTCCCAACAAACGGGCCACATGTTTGATGACCGTCGCATGATGACCAATCCCTAGTGCGACGTGGTGGGTGGGGGCTTCTTGGCACCAGTTATCCATGAATGTAGCCGGATCGCTGGCAAATTTGAGGCGGCTATTAGTGTTGCCAATCTGGAGCACTGGCCCGGGGATTGATTGGCCTTCGGCCACTAACATGCGTAATTTACCGTCGCCGTCTTGGGTGACACCGAGGATGGTGATAGGGCCTGTTTTGACCCGCATTTCGATCGAGATACCTTCGCCTGATTTACCATGATAGAGGCTCAATGCCCGCATCAACGGCGGTTTGTCACTAATCGCTGGGTGAGCTGGACCGTCATGCCCCATCAACACAAATTGTTCTGGTACATCCATCGCATAAAATTCGGTAAACGATCCACCAGCCCCAATGCGATCCATGATGAGCATGGCAATGGCGGTTTTGAGGTCGCCCTCACCCGCACACGGCACTCCTTGCCACGTCAGCATCGTAGCCCCCACAATCAGATGGGCTGCGGCATCGGCCGTCGGCAAGCCTGGCATCCCACGGTGGTAGTAGCACAACGCCTGCAAATCATAATTCTTTACCATCTGGTCGAGTGCACACGACACCCGGGCAGCATTGGCTAGCCCATCAGGGGTAACGGCTTTCGAAATCCGATCGACACCGAGTGGTGCTTCTTCAAACAGCTCGCGAATCCGGGTCACGCGGCTATCGATAGCCTCAGGCACCACAGCGCTACCATTGGTCGCTAATTCATCAAATTCCAGCCATTCCACATGACAGCCCAATTGGGCATGAAGCATCGTCGGGTCACTATACATATCGAGCATGCCGGGGTAG
>DBCF01000181.1:7553-8096 GCA_002292925.1 Roseiflexaceae bacterium UBA965
GCCGGGGTAGGGGTGGCCCAACATACCGATCCGTGATTGCCGCAACGCCGCCACCGCCCCTGCCGCCCGCACCCATTCGCCGATCCGCCCCCACGCCCGGGCATCGTCATGCAACGTCCCTGACACCACTTGGAAGGGGATATGCGCACGCCGAAAGGCATTCGAAATCTCGGGCACACAACAGGCCGAACAAGCCGCCAGCCACGCACCCGTATCTGTATTGGGGTAATCGAGTTGCCCCGTCGGCTGCAAATTGAGCACAAGGACTTGCGTATTGGCCCGCTGTACAATCGGCAATACCTGCGACGACGTCGCATAGGTCGCCGTATGACAAATCAATAAATCAACCTGAGCCTGCGCAAAAAACTGCCCTGCAGCCACCGCCGCCGGCGCCGTATCAACCAATCCAGCACCAATAACCTCGGCCCCAAGCGCCGTCAACTGAGCCGCAATATCATCGTAATAACTGATTAGTAATTCACGTAGCCCGGGGAATTGTGCCCAATACGCGTGTAATCCAATCGCAAATAACCCAATACGCGG
>DBCF01000181.1:8224-8537 GCA_002292925.1 Roseiflexaceae bacterium UBA965
TGTTTTTGGGTATTCTAGTGGCATAAATTTTGATTTATTGCAACTGCTAATTATTACGGTTTAGCAAAAAACTACCATAAGAACCTTTTTTACAACAACATTTTTTGATTAAGCACATTAGCGAGCCACACTATTACCCTGTCACGCTATCGCTTTATAAAACAGCTGCCCAACCGCACTGCGCTCCTGCTTTCTAGTCGTCGCAGATTCTCAAGCGACTACTCGCTATAAATTGCGTCGTTGCATGTACCTGATTCAATCACACGCAACCTATCACTCCATCACATTTTATGCCAGTACCGCACCATGCACT
>DBCF01000168.1 GCA_002292925.1 Roseiflexaceae bacterium UBA965
GCTCAAACTTCTGCTTACCCATGATGTGTGTTATTCTCCATGAACACGAATGCAGCGTAAGGCGCTGTTGCCCCCGCCGCAAGATCCCATTAAGATGGTGGAGCCCAAGATGGGGATTGAACCCATGACCTCGTCTTTACCAAAGACGTGCTCTACCACTGAGCCACTTGGGCACACCTGTTACCAACTATCACATACGTGGCCAAACGTATGTAATTGAGTGGTGGTGGGCCGAGCTGGATTCGAACCAGCGAAGGCGTAAGCCAGCAGATTTACAGTCTGCCCCGGTTGGCCACTTCGGTACCGACCCACACGTGTCATTTCAGACAACGAGGTGTATTATACGGGGCGAATGGGGAGATGTCAAACGGAATTTGCGACTAGTTTTGATTGTGCCTCAAAAAAGATGTACGCAATAGGGAAATTGTTGACAAACTAATAGTATTTTTGTTGATTATGACGCACGAAATGACTATTTTAAATCGAGAGTACTTCATCGACGCCACGCAACCGCCACACGGGATTAGGGTAGCTACTCCGCAAAATCAAGCGGGCAGGGCGGATAAGATGCGAGTCGGCAATAATCCCTGATTTGAGCTTTTGCATATCACCCCCACGCGCCCTTACCACGGCACACGCAAAGGCATAGCGCGTAATGGCGGTGGCTCCCACCAAATGGAGCGGCCCACGATGGTTTTGGCCAATCAACACGAGTAGCGCATGAGCTAATTCGTCGACGAGTACAGGACAGCGCCATTCATCGCGAAAAAACGTCGCCTCGCGCACCCCGCTGGCCGCATCGATGGCAAATTGTTCGTGGGCACTGGGTGGTTGTGACGGCGCACTATAGAGCAACGATGTGCGTACAATGCTCGCTTCGGGGTGCGACTGGGCCACCCCCGCCTCGGCTACCGCTTTGGCGGCTCCGTAGGCGGTGATGGGGTCTGGCATATCGATTTCGTCGTATTCGCTGGCTGTGCCCGCAAAAACCATATCACTCGAAATATGGATGTGGCGGGCATTGGCGTTGGCTGCCGCTGCGGCAGCCTCAATCGCACCAAGCACGGTGATATTGTGTAGATCAGGGCCAGACTGCACGTAGGCCGTATGAATCACGGCATCGGGGCGAAAGGCGGCAACGGCCGCCAACAATTGTCCGCGCTGCCGCAAATCGACCACATCGGCATCACGGTACCCCTGTGCTTGGTGCACACATCCGCGCACCTGCCAACCATTGCTAGTGGCAAGCCGCGCGAGATGTCCGCCTAAATAGCCCGAAATACCGGTGATGTAGAGCCGCATGACAGTCACTTTCTGATGAAATAACGCGTGTGATTTTTGAAAATATACCCTGCCGGTCTTTTTTGTCCCAACGTCATGCCCTTATGGCGTGAAATGCGGGTTGGCCAGCAAAAATTCTACGGCGTGTTGGGCCGCTTGAATGCGGGCCACGGGCTGGCTATTGCCTTGACCACTCCCAAGGACGTGGGTGCCGACCATTATTTCAACTTCAAACACTCGTTGGTGCTCGGGACCATTCACCGACACGGTGCGGTAGATCGGCGTAATGTTGTAGCGTTGCTGGCTGAGCTCTTGGACATGACTGCGCACATCGGTGGGCGTGCCACTGGCGCGTAGTACTTCGACGTGCGGTTGAAAGTGGCGCAACAGAAATTCGGTTACCACTGCCAACCCTTGGTCGAGATAGATAACCGCCACGAGGGATTCAAATAAATCGGCGAGGAAGGTGGTGCGCTGGCGGGCACCGGCGTGTTCTTCGCCTTTACTGATGATGGCATAATCGCCGAGTTCGTAGTGGCGCGCGATGGTGGCGAGGTTTTCAGTGCGAATCAAGGCGCTCCGTAAGCGGGTCATGGCGCCCTCGTCGGATTGGGGGAAGGCGTGGTAGACCAATTGCGTGGCCACCATAGCCACCACCGCATCACCGAGGAATTCGAGGCGCTGGGTGTCGGCATGCAACAGTGCTTCTGCGCCATGCTCATAGCGGTACGACTGATGCATTAGCGCACTGCGCAACAACGCCATGTCGGTGATAGTGACGCCGAGTTGTTGGGGCAGTGCGCTGAGGGGACGTAGCATTGTTTAGGCATCCCAACGGCGTAACGCCAATGACACGTTGTGGCCACCAAAGCCAAACGAATTACTGACGGCGATGTCGATTTTGCCTGGCCGGGCCTGGTTGGGCACATAATCGAGATCACATTCGGGGTCGGGTGTATGTAGATTGATGGTGGCTGGTAACAGTTGGTTGTTGATGGCCAGCACACAAATCACCGCTTCGATAGCGCCAGCGGCGCCCACGAGGTGCCCCATCTGTGATTTCGAAGAGCTGACGGCTAATTTGTAGGCATGATCGCCAAAGACACTTTTGATGGCTTGGGTTTCGGCGATATCACCGGCATGGGTACTGGTGCCGTGAGCATTGACATAATCGACATCGCTCGGGGCAATACCTGCGGTTTTGAGGGCCATTTTGATGGCGCGGCCGGCACCTTCACCGCCGGGGGCGGGTGAGGTAATGTGGTAGGCGTCAGCAGACAAGCCATAGCCGATGAGCTCGGCATAAATGGTGGCACCACGACTAATGGCCGACTCGAGCTCTTCGAGCACCATCACGGCGCCCCCTTCGGCCAGCACAAAGCCGTCGCGGCTCACATCAAAGGGCCGTGAGGCGGTTTCTGGGGAATCATTACGGGTCGAGACGGCTTTGTTGGCATTGAAGCCAGCAATCCCGATGGGGGTGATGACGGCCTCGCTGCCACCGGCAATCATAATGGTGGCGGCACCGCGGCGGATGAGCTCGGCGGCTTCGCCGATAGCATGGGCCGAGGTAGCACAGGCTGAGGTCGGACAAAAATTGGGACCTTTGAAGCCATGCATCATCGATACTTGGCCAGAGGCCATATTGGTAATCATGGCGGGTACCATGAACGGGCTGACCCGGTTGGGGCCTTTGTCACGCAGGATATAGAGGTTCTCAGCGAGGGTGGCGAGTCCACCCATGCCACTACCAATCACGACGCCGATTTCTTCGGCGGTTTCAGGTGTGGCAACCACACCGGCCATGCGGATGGCTTCGTTGGCGGCAGCGATGGCAAAATGAATGAACCGGTCGTTGCGCCGCACGTCCTTGCGATCCATGTAGTTGGCTGGATCGAAATTTTTGACTTCGCCACCAAACCGGGTCTCGAGGTTGCTCACATCACATTGGGTGATTGGCCCGACACCGCTTTTGGCTGTGCGGATTCCTTCCCATAGGCTGGGAACATCCAAGCCTAATGGGCTTACCGCCCCCATGCCCGTGACAACAACGCGACGTTG
>DBCF01000214.1:0-1795 GCA_002292925.1 Roseiflexaceae bacterium UBA965
CGCACTTCATATTACAATCCGCCTCATGAAAAATAAGTTAGTATCATTTCTAATTCAATTCATTGAAAAAACAACTGAATTAAATTTGTGCACCGAACACATTTGTTTACAGTGCACGTATATTAATCGGTGCACGTGGCATGCCCCTACGAAATGGGCGATTGTCCAGTCGTGATGGATATGCAGATGGGACAATCGTAGGAGCGACTAGCCCCTACGACTACGACGTGAGCGATTGTTGCCGGTGTGTTTCATGGGCGATTTTCCCGTCGCCGTGATAGATGGGCAGATGGGACCATCGTAGGGGCGACTGGAGTAGTCGCCCCTACTTCCAACTTCCTACTTCATACTTCCTCCTTCATTCAATGGTATGATATGCCCACATTCCTTCTATCTCCCGAGGTGGCTATGTTTGATGCCAGTCAATACGCGACGTTGCGTGCCGTCGTCGACCGTATGATCCCCGTTGACGATGCGCCCGGTGGCTTGGATGCCGAGGTCGATCGCTATCTGCTGACCTTGCTCCAACGCGAAACCGGCCTGATTCCCACCTATACCGCCGCCCTCACCGCCCTCCAACACGAAGCCGATATCCGCCATCAGCAATCCTTTGCCGCCCTGACGCCTGACCAAATGGACGCTATTTTGCACGACGTCGCCGCTGGCACCACCCAAGCCGTCTGGCTCACCGGTGCCCCAGCATTCGTGGCACTGCTGGCCGAACAGTGCGCCGAAGGTTTTTATGCTGACCCGCGCCAAGGTGGCAACAAAGATACCATTAGCTGGCGCATGGTTGGATTCGAGGAACGCCGATGAGTTACGATGCAATTGTCATAGGTGCCGGCGCCGGCGGCGGGATTATCGCCGCATTGTTGGCCGAATCTGGCGCCAAAGTATTGCTCCTCGAGCGGGGCAAATCATACACCTACAGTGACGAAGTCACCGACCATCTGCGCAACCATCGTTTGTCGCAATATGGCCAAAACACCGGCCCTGGCGCTGGTAACCCCCGCGTGTTTGTCGACCAACAAGGCCAATCCCACGTCGTGCAACCCCACCACGGCGGCTATCACAACAACGCCGTGGCGGTAGGTGGAGGCACGCCGGTCTATGGCGGCCAAGCCTGGCGCTTCTTGCCCGACGACTTCCGCATGGCCGCCCGCTATGGCGTCCCAGTGGGGAGCTCACTAGCCGATTGGCCGATTAGCTATGCTGATATGGCGCCCTACTACCAACGCGCCGAATACGAAATCGGCGTGGCTGGTGATAGTGCCTTGAGCGCCCAAGTCTGGCCCCGGGCCGCCGACTATGCCATGCCCCCAGTGCCCAAAACCGTCCGTGGCCAGATTATGCACGAGGCTGCCACTCGCCTCGGCTGGCACAATTTCACGCCACCATTGCTCATCAATAGCGTCGCCCGCCATGGCCGTAGCGCCTGTACCGGCTGTACGTTGTGCGTGGGATTTGCCTGTCATGTCGATGCCAAAAACGGCACCCACAACACCATGATCCCCCGCGCCCTGGCTACCGGCAACTGTACGCTCCTGACTGAAGTACACGTGTTGCGTATCAACATGCACGACGCCCACCGCGCCGCCGGCGTGACCTACACCGATGCCACCGGCGCCCAACACACCGTCCAAGCAGCAACGGTGGTGGTGTCGGCGGGTGCCGTCGAATCGGCGCGCTTGCTAATGAACTCCGCCAGCGGCGATCATCCCAACGGCCTCGGCAATCATTCCGATCAGCTCGGACGCCATTTGCAAGGGCACATGTATCCCCGTGCCATCGGCTT
>DBCF01000214.1:1843-9259 GCA_002292925.1 Roseiflexaceae bacterium UBA965
CCCCGATCCAGTCAACGACCTGCAAGGCCCCGGCGTCAGCGTCTGTACCACTCAATTCAATCACGGTAACGCCGATGTAATTGGTGGCGGCATGCTGGCCGATGAATTCATTACCTTGCCGATTATCTTTTGGAAGCGCTTTTTGCCCCCCGAAATTCCCCGTTGGGGCGCGGCCGCCAAAGAATTCATGCGCTACGCCTATCCCCGCTTCGTCGACATCACCGGCCCCGTTCAAGAAATCCCTAGCCCCGACAGCCGCGTGACCCTCGACAGCAATGTACGCGACCGCTACGGCCTGCCAGTGGCCCGCTTGTCGGGTACCACCCACCCCGAATCAGTGCGCACGTCGGCCTTCATGTTCGAACGCGCCCGTGAATGGGTCGAAGCCGCCGGCGTGACCCGCTTGTGGGGCAAGCCACCCAGCTTGACCCTCAGCGCTAGTCAGCACCAAGCGGGCACCTGTCGCATGGGCGACGACCCCGCCACCTCGGTCACCAATCGTGACGGCCAGATTCATGGCATCAGTAACCTTTATGTGGCCGATGGCTCGACCCATGTCACCAACGGGGGCTTCAATCCGGTCTTGACGATTATGGCCAATGCCTTTCGAGTTGGGGAAAAAATGCTCCAGCGCGGTCGGTGAATCAGCAAAAATCCGCCCCTATCTGGCACAATTGGTGCCAGATAGGGGCGGATTGGTTTTGTCCGGTTGCGCTAGGCTGTGGCTTTGGCAGGAGTAGTGGTTTTGGCTAGTGACATCAACAACACGCCGCCGATAATCAACGGCAACGAAATCATCATGTAGGGGCTAATCGTCTCGCGATTCAACAAAAACCCCAACAATACTGCAACCATCGGGTTGACATATGCCGAGCTAATTGCCAGCGAAGGGCGTACCCGTGGTACCAAATACGAGTAAGCCGAAAATCCCACAAACGACCCGAAAATTACCAAATAGCTAAAGGCCAGCAGGGAATTGGTGGTTGGCATGGCGGTGAAATGTTCACCGGTTGCGAGGGCAGCAATGGCAAGTGAGGCACTCGCTCCCACCATCTGCGCGCCACTGCCCATCAAGCCACTGGCCTGTTTGACGCGGGGCATGAGTACCGTCCCCAATGCCCAGCCCATGGCAGCGAGAAGCAACAAGATAAACCCCCACGGTGCGGCTTGGATGTTGCCGTCAAAGCTGAGGACTGCAGCCCCGAGGAAGCCTACTGTCAAGCCGATGATTTCGCGGCGATTGGGCCATGAGCCCCAAAACCCCGCAAATAAGGCCGCCCAAATCGGCGAACTGGCCAGAATCAAGGCAGTCAGGCTGGTCGAAATATAGCCCAGCCCCAGCACCACGCCGCCGTTGCCGATGCCCAGCAAGATCACACCAATCCCCATGCCACCCAGCATCTCGCGTCCTGTGGGCCAGGCGGTGCCGCGCACGCGCATAAACAACATCAACCCCAACCCAGCAATGGCAAAGCGCATGCTTGCCATGCTAAGGGGCGGGAAGCTTTCACGGGCAAACTTCATGCCTAGATACGTCGAACCCCAAATCGTATAGGTTGCCAACAACGCCAACCCCACCTTTAGTCGATCTGACACGGTATATCCTTTGAAAAATGAACTGCTTCATCATACCACTATCAACCTGCGGTGGGGTAGATGTTTTTCCTATACTGGGCGAAACATCTCTTCCAAGAAATATCCCGTATGTGATTCCGCCACCGCCGCCACCGCTTCGGGGGTGCCCATGGCAATTACTTGCCCGCCGCCACTACCCCCTTCGGGTCCCATGTCAATCACCCAGTCGGCGGTTTTGACCACATCGAGATTATGCTCGATTACTAGCACCGTGTTGCCGGCTTCCACGAGGCGATGCAACACCGTCAGCAAGCGTTGCACATCCGCAAAGTGCAAGCCGGTGGTGGGCTCGTCGAGGATATAGATGGTGCGGCCGGTTTCGGCACGGGCCAGCTCACGCGACAATTTAATCCGTTGTGCTTCGCCACCCGACAAAGTGGTGGCCTGTTGGCCAAGCGCGATATAGTCCAGCCCTACATCGTGCAATGTGGTCAAAATTTTGGTGATGCGCGGGATATGCGCAAAAAACTCCAAGGCCGTCTGCACGTCCATGTCGAGCACATCGGCGATAGTCTTGCCACGATACTTGACCGTCAAGGTTTCGCGGTTGTAGCGCTTACCCTTACAGACCTCGCAACGCACCGCCACATCCGCCAAAAACTGCATGTCAATCAGTTGGATGCCGGCCCCTTCACACGCCTCACAACGCCCACCCTTGGTGTTGAACGAAAAGCGCCCCACATCGTAACCGCGTACTTTGGCTTCGGGAGTCTGGGCATATAAATCGCGGATGAGATCAAATACCTTGACGTAGGTGGCAGGGTTCGAGCGGGGAGTGCGCCCAATCGGTTGTTGGTCGATGTCAATCACCTTGTCGAGGTATTCCAGCCCAGTTATATTGTCGAGCGGGCCAGCAATCAAGGTCGCCCGACTCAAACGATTGGCCAAGGTGGGGTACAACGTACCGTTGATGAGCGACGATTTGCCCGAGCCTGATACCCCGGTGACCGCGATAAATGTTCCCAACGGGAATTTAATCGACACGTTGCGCAGATTGTTCATGCGCGCCCCCTGCATTTCGACCCATTCCCCAGTACCTGCCCGGCGCGTGGTGGGGGTGGCGATTTGCAACTTGCCCGACAAATAAGCGCCGGTCAACGAATTGGCGACCTTGGCCACTTCGGCCGGACTATCTGCCGCCACCACTTCGCCTCCTTTGACACCTGCACCCGGTCCAAAGTCAATCAGGTAATCTGCCGCCTGCATCGTTTCGAGGTCGTGCTCAACCACAATCACGCTATTGCCCAAATCACGCAATTTAATCAGCGTATTGAGCAACTTACGATTGTCGCGTTGGTGCAAGCCGATGCTGGGCTCGTCGAGGATGTACATCACACCCACCAAACCCGAACCGATTTGCGACGCCAAGCGGATGCGTTGGGCCTCGCCACCCGACAAACTGGGGGCTGCCCGGGCCATGGTCAAGTAGTGCAGTCCCACATTGAGCAAAAATCCTAGTCGCTCTTGGATTTCTTTCAAAATATCGCCCGCAATAAACAAGGCGTTGCCTGCCAACGGCGTGACCGTTTCGCGTTCGACCGTAATCACCCTATCGCCGGCCAATCCCAGCGCCCAGGCATGCGCTTCGCTGACATTCAAGGCACACACGTCGCTAACCGACCAGCCCCCCACTTTGACCGCCCGACTTTCGGCCCGCAAGCGCGCCCCTTTGCAGGTAGGGCAGGGTTGGTCGCTCATAAACGACGTATAGTATTCGCGATTCATGTCGCTACCGGTCTGGTTGTAGCGCCGGTTGATTTCGCTGGCCAGCCCTTCCCAGGTGCGCATGAACTCACCCCGTGAGCCACTGTCTTCGTTAGCCCAACTAAACTTGATGCGCTCTTTGCCACCACCGTTGATGATGACATCCCGCGATTTTTCACTCAAATCACGCCACGGGGCATCGAGGTCGATACCGAAATGAGCCGAAATCACAGACAAGCTCTTGTAACCCCAGCTATCGCGTTTTTTGCGTAATTCGCCCCAATAGGGGATGGCGCCGTCATGTATCGACAAGGCGTCGTTGGGTACCATCAGGTTGATATCGACTTCCATGCGCGTCCCTAGGCCGGTACAATCGGCACAGGCGCCTTGGGGTGAGTTAAACGAAAACATCTGCGGGGTTAATTCGCTAAACGAAATCCCACAGGTGGTGCAGGTGTTTTCGACACTCATAATCCATTCGCTGGGGCCAACCACTTCATCGTCGCTTTTGGGGCGATCGACAATGCTAATCACACACACACCGTCGCCAGTCCGCACTGCCAACTCAATCGCATCGGTGACGCGGGTGACATAGGCATCCCACGTGCTTTGCAGATTGGCACTAGCTTTGCCGATGCCGACGTCGAGAGGATTTTCGCTACTTACATCGTCGCGCCCAGGCACCGCCAAGCGGTCGACCACCACTTCAATTGAGTGTTTGACCTTTTTGTTGAGCTTGATCTCGGTGCTCAAATCCATGATTTCGCCATCCACCCGCACGCGAGTGAATCCTTCGGTGCGGGCGTCGCTAAAGACTTCTTTGTATTCGCCTTTGCGCCGCGATACCGCCGGTGCCAGCACCATGAAGCGCGTGCCGGTGGTGAGGTTCAATACGCGATCGACCATCTGTTCGGGGCTTTGTGACGCCACTGCTTGCCCACAAATGTGGCAGTGTTGCGTGCCCACCCGCCCATACAGCAAACGCAGGTAGTCATATATTTCGGTGACCGTTCCCACCGTCGAGCGGGGGTTTTTGGAGGCACTTTTTTGTTCGATGGCAATCGCAGGCGACAAGCCACCGATATAATCTACCTTGGGCTTTTCGAGTTGTCCCAAAAATTGGCGGGCATAGGCTGATAAAGACTCAACATAACGGCGTTGCCCTTCGGCATACAATGTGTCAAAAGCCAACGATGATTTACCTGAGCCTGATACCCCGGTTAATACCACCAATTTATCACGTGGAATCGTGAGATCGATGCCCTTGAGGTTGTGCTCGCGCGCCCCACGGATGACAATACTATCTCGTGCCATATCGCTGTTTCCCTATCCGCTTATATGCACATATGTGCTATTGTTACTGGTAAGTATAATCGAAAAAAAGAAGCTGTGCCGAATCGACGTCTGATTCTTGGCACAGCATTGTGTCAAACGGGTATGTTGCTAATTAGTTGGCAGTGACAGCGTTGAAACGCCGTAACGCCAGCCACGTCCCTGCCACTGCAAAGCCCATTAGCAATCCCAAATTAAGCAGATTGGCACTCATATCAGTGCTTTGGGTGCTACTGCGGGCCACATCGATGAACCAGGTGGCGGGGTTGGCTTTGGCCAACCATTGCATCCAGACTGGCGCACTGTCGAGGGGGTAGAGGGCGTTTGAGGCAAACAACAACGGCAAATTAAACAAAAAAATCATGCCGTGATAGCCCATAATGCTCTTGGAACGGGCCGCCACGCCCAAGGCAATCCCGGCAAACCCCAGTGTGAAACAAATCAAGGCAATCAGGGTTGCGAGCCAGCCCACCACGCCACCACCCAGCTGTGCGCCAGCCAATACGCCGACGATGACCACGATGATGATTTGAAAAAACGCCTTGCTAACCGTGGCACACATATGCCCCAACAAAATACTCAGACGGGGAATGGGCGCAACCATGTATTCACGCAAAATCCCGCGCAAGCGTTCGTCGAGGAACATCATGCCGCCGCCGGCAGCCCCACCCAGCGCCGTCAACGCCAAGATACCCGGTAACATGAAGCTCAGGTAATTGCTTTGGTCTGGCAACATCCGCCCCATGCCCACCCCAAACAACGCCACCCACAAAATCGGTTGGATGAGCAGGCCGCCCAATTCTTCGCGGTTGCGCGTAAACTTGCGCATGTGCCGGAGCCAAATCGCATAGGTTGCATTGATCATGATTTCACCTCATCGCGTAATGCCCGGCCCGTGGTCTGCAAAAAGACATCACCGAGGCTTGGTCGCGTCATATTCATGTCGCTGACCTGCAACCCGTCGGCGCGCAGGCCATCAAGGATGGTGGCGATGCGCCGCGAGCCGTGGTCGACACCGACCCGCAATTCGCCGTTTTGGATAGCCCAATTCCGCACCCATTCGGCCTGTAACCAGCTAGGTTGATAGTCTGCTGGGTAATTGGCGGTAATCCGCACCATTTCACTACCAAACTGCCCAATCAACTCTGCCGGTGTGCCACTAGCCACCATGCGCCCATGGTCGATGATGCCCACCTGTTGGGCTAGGATTTCAGCTTCGTCCATGGCGTGGGTGGTAATCAGCATGGTCATGCCGTGTTGCTGTTGGAGCATGCGCAGATAATCCCAAATCATGGCACGGTGTTGCGGGTCGAGCCCTTGGGTGGGTTCATCGAGGAACAATATCTGCGGTTGCATCATCAAGCAGCGCGCCAATTCGAGCCGCCGGCGCATCCCCCCCGAATAGGTACCGGTGAGGCGGTCTGCGGCGTCGTTGAGCTCGACCAGCGTGAGTAATTCTTTGGTGCGTTGGGTGCGGGTGGCGGCGTCGAGTCCGTATAGCCGTCCATAAAAGTCGAGCGCCTCACGGCCGCTTAAATCACGGTCGAGCACCAAATCTTGGAAGGTCACGCCAATTACCCGCCGCACGGCGTCGGGGTTGCGCACGGCATCATGCCCGGCAATCACGATGGTGCCACGGTCGGGGCGGAGCAACGTCGTCAACATGTTGATGGTGGTACTTTTGCCGGCCCCGTTGGGTCCGAGCAGGGCGTACACGCTCCCTTGCGGGACGTGTAATTCGAGGTCGATGACTGCCTGTACCGTGCCAAATTGTTTGTGTAACCCTTGGGCATCGATCATGCTACACCTCATATAAAAAACAAAGTGCCCAGCTTTTGGCTGGGCACCGTGGATAGTGGTGACGCTGACTAGATTCGAACCAGCAACCTTCACCTTCGGAGGGTGATGCTCTATCCAATTGAGCTACAGCGCCATTGGGTCTAATGATAGCACCCCCAAGGGGTGCGGTCAAGTTGGTTTGCGTTGCGTGAGCAAATACCAGGTTACACTGCCGGCAGTAATTGCTGCCCCGATGAACTCGGTAGGCGTCTGCACCCATTCACCGAGCACGAGTCCTGCGACAATTGCCGCCATCGGCAAGCGCCAAGCCTGCACCGAAGTTACCAGTGGTGCCCCCAATTTGCGCAACGTATAGACCTGGAGCAGATTGGCCCCAATCACAATCACAAATGCAAATACCCCCAATGCTACCCAATGGCTTGGTTGCAAATGCAACCACGGCTGCCAATTATCTTTTTGGATGATGCTCAGCGGGATGGCGGTGCCTACTACCGCAATCAATTGCAACAAAAAGGTCGCCTCACTGGAAATACCGTATTTGTAGGTGCGCCGCACCGACAACATGTAGAGCGCCAACAACACACTACTACTCGTCGCCAAGGCGATGCCCACCCAACTGCTCGTGCCACTACTTTGCCAAAAGCTGGCTTGTTGCAAATCACCACTCAACATCACCAGCGCCCCGATACACGAAATAATCAGTACCAAGGTTGTGCGCGGTGGCGGTGGATCATCAAACCACACCCGCCCCAGCACGGCCACCAGCGGCGGCGTGAGTAGCCCAATGAGGGTTACCTGTGCCGCTGGGGCATAGCGCGCCGCCAGCACGTTGGTGATGGCCCTGAGTGCCGCAAACACCGCCACCAGCCAGCCGGCCCGTACGAGTAATTGGCGGAGCTCGCCCCGCCACCACACCACTACCGCCATCACCAACAACGCCGATCC
>DBCF01000041.1 GCA_002292925.1 Roseiflexaceae bacterium UBA965
ACCCAGATGTTGGGTGACATGGGTGCCGATATCATCAAAATCGAACAGCCCGAGATTGGCGATAATTCGCGGGCCTGGGGCCCCCCATTTGAGGGTGGCGAAAGTAGCTACTACCTCAGCGTCAACCGCAACAAACGCAGTATGGCCTTGAACCTGCGTCATGCCGAGAGTGCCGAAGTGTTGCGCCGGTTGGTCGCCCAATGCGATATCATCATTGAAAACTTCGTACCCGGCACCCTCGATCGTAACGGCTTTGGTTATGAAGCCTGCAAAGCGATTCGCCCCGACATCATCTACTGTTCGATTTCGGGGTTTGGCCAAGTGGGCCCCGACCGCGAACGGGCCGCCTACGACCAAATCGCCCAAGGAGCGGGTGGCTTGATGAGCGTCACTGGCGAGCCTGGTGGCCCGCCGATGCGAGTCGGTATCGCTATCGCTGACCTCGTGGCCGGCATGCACGCCGCCTATGCGGTGATGGTAGCGGCCTTCCATCGCCAAACCACCGGCATCGGCCAATACATCGACACCTCGTTATTGTCTGGTCAACTTGCCATAATGACTTACCAAGCGGCCCGCTATTTTGCCACGGGCACTGCCCCAGCCACCAGTGGCAACCACCACCCCTCCATATCGCCCTACGGTGTTTATCAGGCCAGTGATGCCTGGTTTAATTTGGCGGTGGGCAGTGACGATTTGTGGCGGCGCTTTTGTGATGCGATGCAGTTATCTGATATGAAAAATGATGCCCGTTTTGCCAGTAACCGCTCCCGTTGCGATAACCGCCCGGCCTTGAATGATGCCCTTGCACCAGTCTTTGCGGCACTGACGGTGACGCAAATCGAAACAATCCTCGCCCCTGCGGGCATCCCCGTGGGTGCGGTGCGTGATTTGGCGACGGCCTTGACTGACCCGCAAGTGGCAGCGCTCGATTTAATCCAAGAAATAGATCATCCCACTGCCGGTACGATTCGGGTGGTTGGGCCCCCCTATCGCTTCTCTGAAACCCCTGGGTCGATTCGGCGCCATCCCCCACGGCTTGGCGAACAAACCGACGAAATCTTGACGGAACTAGGCTTTGATCAATTACAAATCAGCGCATTGCGGAGTGTAGGAGCAATTGGCTAGTGGCACAATCACAACGTATCCGGCTGGATTTGATGGTGGTGGCGCGTGGGTTGGCCGAATCACGGGCCAAAGCGCAGGCTTTGATTTTGGCTGGTGCCATCAAAGTCAATGGCGAGTTGCGTCGGCGTACTGCCGAAAGTGTGCCGTTTGATGCAGTCGTCGAATTAGTCGACACATTGCCCTATGTGAGTCGTGGTGGCTACAAACTCGCGCATGCACTCGATGCCTTTGCCATTGACGTCACCGGTATGACCGCCATGGATGTTGGTGCCTCGACTGGCGGCTTTACTGATGTGTTATTGCAACGAGGCGCCCGGGCCGTCTATGCCATCGACGTGGGCTATGGCATCCTTGACTATAGTTTGCGGGCAGACCCGCGGGTAATTGTGATGGAGCGGACCAATATCCGCTATGTGACTGAGCTTCCCGTGGTTGAAAACGCCACACTACCACCCACTGGGGCAGTAATTGACGTGGCGTTTATTTCGCTCAAATTGGTATTGCCCCCCATCAAAGCATTACTTGCGCCTGAGGCGTGGGTGGTGGCGTTGATTAAACCGCAATTTGAAGCGGGTGCCCACCTCGTCGGTAAAGGTGGGGTGGTGCGTGATCCCAAGGTGCGGGCAGGTACCATCGAAGCCGTGTTGGCCTCTGCTAAGGCGATTGGCTGGGGCTGTGCGGGTCTGGTGCGCTCACCAATTATTGGACCAGCGGGGAATGTCGAGTTTTTGGCGTGGTTTCAGCCCACCATCGATATTCCCTTTGGTACGCTCATTGATACCGTCGAATTGGCGTGATTTGCCCTGCGTGTATCGCAGCCGGTACGTGGTACGCGGGAGATTTTTGGCACAGAAAAACAGTGGTTTGTCAGCTCTATATGTAAATGTGTAGTTTTGCACAGATTTTGCACAAGTTGACGAATAGCAGGTTATGCTTTATAAACGGGTATGTAGTTTCCGTGCTGTGTGCGAATTTTCACAGTGTTGGTAAACGGGTATGCGTGTGAGAAGTGCCGATAGCGGTTAGCCGTGTATAGCGTGGCATCATCGATGACATGGTGTTGCAGGTAAACAAGGAGATCGAATGAGAAAAGAAGCTCGAAAACGCCCGATACCGTTGTTGGTATTGGTGCTGAGCTGTGCGGCAATGCTGGCTGGGTGTGCAAACTTACCAGCGACGACGTTGTATACGTACGGTGACCATGCGACGCGTGTTTTGGATTTATTGACTCCGGTATTTTGGATGGCAGTTGGCGTATTTGTCATCGTACAGGGTGCATTGGTCTACACGGTGATTCGCTTCCGTTCGAAGCAGGCAAGTGCACCAGTACCAACGCAAATTCATGGCAACACCAAAATCGAAATCATTTGGACAATTGCGCCAGCGTTTATTTTGTTGGTGATTGCGGTAATGACCTTTCGTACCCAGGCTGCCAATTCGTATCAGCCACCCGAGGCGATGAAAATCCGTGCGATTGCGCATCAATGGTGGTTTGAGTTCCAATACGACGATGGCAAAATCGTGACTGCCAGTGATTTGTACATTCCGGTTGGGCAATCGGTGCAGATTCAACTCGAAGCTGCAGACGTGATGCACAACTTCTGGATTCCCAAGTTGGCTGGCAAGACCTACATGATTCCCGGCAAAACCAATTACTTGGCATTTAAGGCAACAGAATCAGGCATATTCCGGGCATTCTGTGCCGAGTTCTGTGGTGAATCGCACGGGAATATGCGCTTCCGCGTGATTGCGCTTGATCCGGCAGAGTTTGCTCAATGGAAGACGAATTATGCGACGACGCCAGCGGCAACCAATGGGACTGCCCAAGCACTGGGCTTGACCGGTGATGCCGCTCGTGGTGCCGCAATTTTTGCAGATCCCAAAAAGCAATGTGCTGCCTGTCACATCATTGAAGGCACCACTGCTAAAGGTAAGATTGGTCCAAACTTGACCCACTATGGGAATCGGCTGACGATTGCTGCTGGAGTGTTGCCGTATACCACTGATAACTTGGCGCAATGGTTGCATGATCCTGCAAGCATTAAGCCGGGTAATTTGATGGGGCGCGTCATCAAAAAAGGAATGCTCAAAGACCAAGAAGTTGCAGATTTAGTTGCGTATCTTGATGGTATGAAGTTCGCCGTCAATATGCCGGCAGAGAAATAAGGAGTCTAGCAATGGCGATTGCTGAGCAAAAGTTGACATCAGTGTCACCCGCTACGGCTTCCTCTGGGTCATTCCCATGGCGGACGTGGTTGGCCACTGTTGATCACAAAAAAATCGGGATTATTTACATCGTAAGTGCCTTTGTCTTTTTCTTGTTGGGCGGTATCGAGGCGATGTTGATGCGGGTACAATTGGGTACTCCCAACAATACGTTTTTGAGTGCTGATGTCTACAATCAGCTCTTTACCATGCACGCCACCACCATGATCTTTTTGATGGTGATGCCGATGAACGTCGGTATCGGTAACTATGTCGTCCCATTGATGATTGGGGCTCGCGACATGGCCTTCCCGCGCTTGAACGCCTTGTCGATTTGGTTGTTCTTGGGTGGTGGTTTGTTGTTGTATCTGAGCTTTTTGACCGGTGGTGCACCCAATGGTGGCTGGTTTGCCTATGCCCCATTGACCCAAGTGCAGTATTCACCGACTGCAGGTATGGATTACTGGATTTTGGGATTGGGCTTGACCGGTATCGCTTCGATTGCCGGTGCGCTTAACTTCATTGTGACGGTACTCAACATGCGTGCCCCTGGTATGTCGATCAACCGCATGCCATTGTTTGTCTGGATGAACTTGGTGGTGAGTTTTATCATCATCTTTGCCTTCCCAACATTCACCGTCGGGTCGATTCAATTGTTGTTTGACCGTCAATTTGGTGCAGCCTTCTTTAATCCGGCTCAAGGTGGCGATGCCGTGTTGTGGCAACACTTGTTTTGGTTCTTTGGTCACCCCGAAGTTTACATTTTGATTTTGCCGGTGATGGGTATGATTTCAGAAATCTTACCGGTCTTTTCGCGCAAACCAATTTTCGGTTATTCGTTTGTGGCCTTCTCGGGTGTTGGTATCGGCTTCCTCGGCTTCATTGTGTGGGCTCACCACATGTTTGGTGTTGGTATGGGTCCGATGGCGAATGCCTTTTTTGCGGCAGCGAGTATGGTTATCGCCATCCCCACTGGTGTCAAAATCTTTAACTGGATTGCCACGATGTGGGCTGGTGATGTGCGCTTGACGACCGCTATGTTGTATGCCATCGGATTTATTTCGATGTTCATTATTGGTGGTATCAGCGGTATCACCTTGGCATCACCGCCGATTGACTTGCAACAAACCGATACGTATTATGTGGTGGCCCATTTGCACTACGTATTGTTTGGTGGTTCGATTCTAGGATTGTTTGCGGGGGCGTTTTATTGGTTCCCCAAAATGACCGGGCGCTTGCTCAACGAACGCATCGGCAAAATCCAATTCTGGTTGATGATGATATCATTCAACATTACCTTCTTCCCCATGCATATTGTGGGTACCGAAGGTATGCCACGACGTATTTACACCTACGAAGCGGGCATGGGTTGGGATATGTGGAACCTTATCGAGACCATTGGTACCTTCTTGTTGGCTTTTTCGGTGCTTATCTTTATCTATAACGTCTTGTCGAGCTTGCGTAACGGTGAAGTAGCCAGTAATGACCCGTGGGATGCTGCGACCCTCGAATGGACGATGCCTTCACCACCGCCCTCATACAATTTCTTGCACATCCCGGTGGTCAACAGTCGTCGGCCGTTGTGGGATGCCAAATATCCCCATGCAGCCGGTGATGATCATCATGGGCCGTCGAGTGCGCCGTCACAAGTGCGCTATGAATACACTGACGAAGAAACTGAAGGCGCCAAAGACATTCACATGCCGAGCTTGACGTTTAGCCCGATGATTTTTTCGGGTGGGTTGACGGTTGCGTCACTAGGCTTCATTTACATCAACAAAGACATCCTCGGTTTGCCTACACGGGTGGCAGCCCTCGGGTTTATTTTGATTGGGATCGTCATGGTGTCGATTGCGATTCGTGGTTGGATTCTTGATTCACGTAAAGATTCGCCGTACCTCAGTCAGCATCACTAAAAAGTACTGTTGCGCTACCGGTATTGCCGGTAGCGCTCGTTGAGGAGATTGTATGAGCGCGACGAGTCATGCGCATGATGAAGCTGGGCAAGCCCCGTTGGTGGGGTCACTTGGCGTCGATAGTCGCAAATTAGGGTTGTGGGCCTTTATCGGTTCCGAAACACTCTTTTTTACGGCGTTGATTACCACCCACTTGATTTTTTATGCTCGCACCAAAGCCGATTTGGCGGCCAAGGGTATGTTGGAACACATGGACCCCAAGCTTTATTTGGGGATAGATTTGACCACCATTCTTGCGGCAATTTTGTTGGCAAGTTCGTTGACAATGGTACTTGCGCTGGCGGCGACCAAATCCAAAGAATGGCCCAAGTTTCGGTTTTGGTTGCTGGCGACGATTGTGCTTGGTTCAGCGTTTGTGTTGGGGCAGGTCTATGAGTTTACCCACTTATATCACGAAGGCCTCAAACTCGCACCGCAGTACGTCTACGAAGGCGAAACGGTTAAAAGTTTGTTTGGGGTGACGTTTTTTGTGATGACCGGCTTCCACGGCTTGCACGTGACTCTCGGTGTAGTCTGGCTGATTGCCGTCTACTTCAAAGTGCGTCGCTTTGCGGCGTCGCCCGAAAACCCGATGGATGTGGAATTGGTCGGGTTGTATTGGCACTTTGTTGACTTGGTATGGGTGGCTATTTTCACCTTGGTTTATCTGATTTGATGGAGGTGTCACGTGGCAGAACATGCTACACACGACCAGCATGCGGAAGCGCATGAATCACACAGCACCCGGTTTTATTGGATGATCGGTGCGATTTTGGCGGTAATCACTGCCGTGGAAGTTGCCATATTTTTGGTCAAAGATACCATCGGGCATGAATTGTTTTTGGCGATTCTCTTCATCTTGTCAATTGCCAAGGGTGCCGGTGTCGTAATGTACTTTATGCATTTACGTGGTGATGCGCGGATTTTTCAATTGGTATTTATTGTGCCATTCTTGCTTGCTGTTACGTTGTGCCTCGGGTTTTTGACGATTTTTTCGCATCATGTCGGGATTGCTGGGTAATCGATGCTCTCTATGCGCCGCAGGGAAGTCCCTGCGGCGCGTTACTGTTTATATACCTAGTTACGAGGAATGCAATGAATCCCTATGCATGGAATTTTGAGCCGCGCTTGATGATTGGATTGGTAGTCATCATTGCTATATATCTCGTAGTTACTGGGCCACTCGCACAGCGGTGGCAGGTGGCAGGTGCGACACCGTTGATGCGTAATCGCTTTTTGTTGGCAATGGTATGGATATTTGTGGCGTTGATATCACCAATCGATACATTGGCATTGGTGTCGCTCAGTATGCACATGGTGCAACATTTAATTTTGATTTTAATCGTGCCGCCATTGATTATATTGAGTATTCCACCAGAAATTGGCTCACTACTGCTCCGTAACGGCGGCGTGCGTGCAATTGCGCAAACCATATTTACCCCAGTGGCAGTCTTTATCATCTACAATGCGATATTTGTCGGCTGGCATGTGCCTGGCAATTATGACTTGGCGATTCGCGACCAAGAGGTGCATGCACTCGAACATGTGATGTTTGTGTTGTCAGCGATATTGTCGTGGTGGCCGGTGTATAGTCAACAACCCGAAATTCCGCGTTCGACCCCCGGTATGTTGATGTTGTTTTTGTTTTTTATGTCGCTACCACCGACGATAATCGGCGCGTTGTTGACGTTTGCCGGGTATGTGATTTATCCTTCCTATGAAGCCGTCGCGCGTCCATGGGGGATGACTGCCCAAGCCGACCAAGAATTGGCAGGTTTGATTATGTGGTTACCTGGTGGGTTGATTTACTTTGGGGTTTTGACCGTGATTTTTTTCCGCTGGTTCAATCGTCCTGGGGATGACAGCGCCGTCTAAAGAGACCAGAGAGGTATCATGTATGGAAGCATTTATTCGATGTTATCCCCCTAATTTGCCCACCGGTACCACCCATGTGTGGTATGTGATGCGGGGCGACGATTTGATTGTCGATACCCAAAATCCTGCTGAGCCATTGCCGGGCACATCGCAAGCCCCCACAAGCATTGCCATCAGCAAGCACTTCCCACTGGGCACCCAAGGCAATGTATCGGTACATGCGGCAACTGTTGACCCTGATTGTGAATTGTCTGAAGGCTTGCAGACGGTCAATCTCCGCAATCTGATGAATCATCCTGGCATCCGCCAAGAAGTCGTCATGGCGGGGAGCTACGCCAAGGAATTGATTGAATTCCAAACGATGACTAAATATTGTAGTCGCTGTGCCGCGCCCTACCGTGCCATCCCCAATACGTGGGGGTTGCGCTGTGACCCCTGCAAACACGAAGTATTCCCGCCGGTCAGCCCGGCCATCATCGTGCTCATCCACGACGGTGATCGTGTGTTGCTGACCACCAAGGTCGGCTGGGGCAACCGCTATAGTCTGGTAGCAGGGTTTTCTGAGCCAGGCGAAAGCTTTGAAGCGTGTGTGGCCCGGGAAGTGCGTGAAGAAGTGGGCGTCGAAGTAAGCACGATTCGGTATGTGGGGAGTCAATGTTGGCCCTTCCCGCACCAAGTAATGGTGGGCTTTTTGGCGCAATACAAGAGTGGCGATATCCACATGGATGCCGAAGAATTGGCCGACGCCAAGTGGTTCGACCGCGATGCCATGCCGGCCATCCCACCATCAACGGCGATTTCGGGCCAGATCCTCGATATTTGGTTGCATGGTGATGCCCAAAAGGATATGATCGTGGGCTTCGATTACCAAGATTATCGGTAATTTTTGATTAAAACGACAGTTTACAGAGAAATATCAGTAAATTCTTATGGATTTCTTATATTTCTGCCAATACGCTGTGGTATAGTATGAACATCGAGTGATGATTGCGACGGTTATCACAATGACATGCAAATGTCCGCCAAGCACCACGTCGCCCCCTAACACCTCCCGAGGCAACTCGGTATCTTCATCCTAGTGGGCGGTTGAGCTTTGCTCCCGTCCACTCCTCTTTTTTTCCTGCATTTTGCGTATTCGACCTCAGTACGTTATAGACAATAGTATCTGTATGGTGTGTGGCATGGCTGCGCTTATCGGGTGTAGTGCGGATTACGCCTGTGTTGCGGTAATGTTTTTTACAGATAGAAAATGTGTTCTATGTTACAATTTAGGGTACATATAAAAAGTGAGGTTTGCCATAGCGATATGCGTGGGTAGGTGATTACGCAAACGGGACTTTAGCAGAGCAAGGAGCAAGCGTGTTACGCGAATTTCGTACGGGGAATGAATATCCATACAATCGGAGCACGGCGGTACGGTGGGTCTTTTCGCATGTAATGCGCTACCCATGGTTACCGATTGGGTTTATCGTACTCGCATTAATCGCAATTAGTGCCTTTACGTATACATCATTTCAAATCCAACAGGCATTTCAAGTTATTGAATCAAAAGGCACGGTCGAGCAACTATTGCTTGTGTCGTTAGGTTTGCTTGGGTTGCGGGCGGCATTTGCCGTCGTCGACATGATCAACACCGTGATTCGGGAATTTTTGGCATCGCGCATGGAGCGTGACGCCCGCGAAGAGCTCTATATCAGTTTGCTGAGCAAAAGCCAAACCTTCCATAATCGCCAACGAGTGGGTGATTTGATGGCGGCGGCTACCGGTGATGTATCACAACTCAATTTGATGATTTCGCCAGGGGTGAGCTTGATTATTGAAGCCACCACCCAGTTGATTACCCCCCTCGTGGCCATTGCCGCCTTGAATCCGGCGTTATTGCCGGTGCCTGTGGTGTTTGTAGCATCGTTGATTTGGGGTTTGATTCGTTACAACAAACAACTCGGCCCGGTGGCTGGGGCTTTGCGTGGCCAATATGGGCAAGTCAGTGCCACCTTGTCTGAAGCAATTCAAGGCATCGAAGTGGTCAAAGCCACGGCCCGCGAGCAATTCGAAGGTGAGCGTTTCAAGCGTGAATCACAGCGCTACCGCGATTTGTTTGTGCAAGAAGGCGAAATCCAAGCCCGTTATCTGCCCTTACTTTTTTATGGGTTGTTGATTGGCTTGTCATATGGCTATGCCATGTGGTTGCGCCAGGCTGGGGTGATTGACACGGGTAGTGTCGTAGGGTTTATGACATTAATTACCTTGTTCCAATTCCCCACGTTTATTTCGTTGTTTATGTTTGCCTTGGTGCAATTTGGGTTGGCCGGTGCCAACCGCATCCTCAAAATCATCAATACCGAAACCGAAATGGACGAAAACCCGGTGGGTGAGTCACACCAAGTACGGGGTGAAATCAGCTTCGACAATGTGTCGTTTGGGTATGGTGACAGCAATATCGTGACTGATATTAGTTTCGTGGCCAACCCCGGTGAGACAATTGCCATTGTCGGTCAGACGGGTTCGGGCAAAACCACCTTGACGCGCTTGGTGAATCGCACGTACGACACCACTACTGGCGCGGTGTCGATTGATGGTGTGGATGTGCGCCGTTGGAATCTCGATTCCTTGCGGTCACAAATTTCGATGATCGAACAAGACATCTTTTTGTTTTCCAAAACAATTGCCGAAAACATCGCCTTTGGCGCCCGGGGTGATGTGCCCCGCGAGCGCATTGAATGGGCGGCCCAACAAGCCCAGGCCCACGACTTCATCAAATCCTTCCCCGATGGCTATGACACCATGGTGGGAGAGCGGGGTGTGACGTTGTCGGGTGGCCAACGGCAACGGATTGCGATTGCGCGGGCCTTTTTGACCGACCCTCGTATCTTGATTCTCGACGATTCAACCAGTGCCATTGACAGCGCCACCGAGGATCAGATCCAACGGGCCATGCGTGAAGTGCTCAAGGGGCGCACGACGTTGTTGATTACGCACCGCTTGGCGCAAATCCGCTGGGCCGACCGGATTGTGGTTATCCGCCGTGGCCGAATCGAAGCCCAAGGGTCACACGAAGAATTAATGCAACACAGTGAATCATATCGGCGTATTTTTGCGCGCGACGACCACAATACGGCGTCAGCGTAGGAGAAGATAATCATGGGTTTTGTGCTCGATGGGTTAGATGCAGAGTCATACGATCGTCAGTATGCTGACGGTGAACTAATTCGGCGGATTACGGCCTACTTCCGCCCGCATATCAAATCAATGGTATTGGTATCGATTGCCACCGCGATTGGCTCAAGCTTCCCCGCAATCACGGCAATCATGATTTCGCGCGGGATTGACGATGCGGCCTCGGGGTCGTTGACCAAGGTAATGATGTGGGCTGCGATTATCACCCTACTTGGGGTTATGGGGTGGGTGGTCAGCTACATCCGCCAACGCTATACGGCGATGTCGGTGGGCGATGTGGTACTCAAGGTGCGCCAAGATGCCATGGATGCAGTACTTGCGCGCGACATGTCGTTTTATGATGAATTTGCCTCAGGCAAAGTAGTGAGCCGTGTGTTATCTGATACGCAGGATTTTTCGGCCGTAGTCACCCTCACCATCGAGTTGATTAGCCAGGTGATGTTGGTGGCAGTGGTAACGGCAGCGCTCTTTTTTGTGAATCCTACGTTGGCATGGATTACTTTAGCTGTCTCACCATTGGTGATTATCGCAGCCTTGGCATTCCGGCATATTGCCCGCAAAGCGACCCAACAGTCACAACGGGCTAGTGCATTGGTCAATAGTGCGGTGTCAGAGACGGTCAGCGGGATCGGCGTCGCCAAAAGCTTCCGGCGTGAAGCGTTGATCTATAGTGAATTCCGCGAGACCAATTTGATGCAGTACGGCATCAAAGTACGCCAGAGCATTATTTTCGGGTCGATTTGGCCGGTACTCAATATCATTTCTGGTCTTGCATTGGTAATTTTGGTCTATTTTGGTGGCAAAATCGCCATTGAGACCCCCGACCAACTGTCACCTGGTGATTGGTTCTTGTTTATTCAAAGCGTCGCGTTGTTCTTTTTCCCATTGACGAGTATTGCGTCGTTTTGGAGCCAGTTCCAATTGGGGTTGGCCGCCAGCGAACGCGTATTTGCCTTGATGGACGCCGAAGCGCGGGTCGTGCAAACCAAGAGTTTGCCCGTAGACCAGATGCACGGCGAGGTGATTTTCAAGAATGTGCAGTTTGCCTACAACCCCGAGAGCGTGGTGTTGCGCAATTTCAATTTGCACATCAAACCCGGTGAAAAAATTGCCATCGTGGGGCATACCGGCGCCGGCAAATCGAGCTTGGTGAAGCTGTTGTTGCGCTTCTATGAATTCCAATCAGGGCAGATTTTGATTGACGGCCAAGATATCCGCGAGCTTGATTTGGTGGCGTATCGCACGCATACGGGCTTAGTGCCACAGGTGCCGTTCTTGTTTTCGGGGAACGTAATGGAAAACATCCGCTACGGGCGCCCAGAAGCCAGCGATGACGAAGTACTCAAAGCAGCGCAGACGCTTGATAATGGCGACTGGATCAAAGACTTGCCCGATGGCTTGACCACAGACGTGGGCGAGCGCGGCAGCCGCTTGTCGTTGGGGCAACGACAGTTGGTGGCGTTGGCGCGGGTATTGTTGCGCAATCCATCGATTTTCTTCCTAGACGAGGCCACCGCGAGTATTGATCCATTTACCGAGCATCAGATCCAAGAAGGCTTGGATGTGGTCATGCAAGGGCGCACCAGTGTGGTAATCGCCCATCGTTTGTCGACGGTGCGTTCGGCCGACCGGATTTTGGTGCTCAAAAATGGTGATATTATTGAAGAAGGCAGCCACGACGCATTGTTGACCCAAAACGGTCACTATGCCGAGTTGTACAACACGTATTTCCGGCACCAGACGTTTGATTATCGCCCTTGGCAAGCCTAACCTGAAAGGATTTTGTACATATGGAATTATTACGCGAACTATTTGAGTTTTTTTTGCACATTGATGAGGCACTCAAGCAGCTGACGGCGACGTATGGTGTGTGGACGTATGCGATTTTGGTGTTGGTGGTATTTTGTGAAACAGGGTTGGTTGTTACCCCGTTTTTGCCAGGCGATTCATTGTTGTTTGCGGCAGGGGCAATTGCTGCAGACCCGGCCGCAGGGTTAGACCCATTAGTGCTCTATGTGTTGCTGACGGTAGCGGCTATTGTTGGTGATTCGGTCAATTATTCGATTGGTGCCCGCTTGGGTATCAAAATCTTTGACTTGAACTTGCCGTTTGTGAAGCGTGAATACCTCGACCGTGCCAATGAGTTTTATGCCAAGCATGGTGCCAAAATGATTGTGATGGCGCGGTTTGTGCCGATTGTGCGTACCTTTGCCCCGTTTGCGGCTGGTATTGCCAAAATGGATTACAAAACCTTTATTACCTACAACGTGGTTGGTGCGTTAATTTGGACGACGTTGTTTATTTGGGCTGGTTATTTCTTTGGGAATTTACCATTTGTGCAAGACAACTTCGAGTTGGTTGCATTGGCGATTGTGGTACTGTCAGTAGTACCAATGATTTATGAGTGGATACAATCACGCCGTAAACATGCTTAAATAACCGAGTGCGGATTGTAGCGAAAGCACCCTAGCGCATCTGCGCTAGGGTGCTTTTAGTGTTTGATTTGATCGGTGCTGCGGGTGGCGATGATGGGCATCTCGCAAAACGCATCGTCGCGATAGAGCGCAATGGCTGGTTCGCGATAAAACGTGGCGCGATAGAGATAATGTTGGAGCGAGTGATTCGTGGCGATTTGGCTAGGATTGACGAGCCCCGCATTGTGCCACGCTAATAATGTTTGCCATGTAATCGGCACAGATTCAGCGTTTGCCCGGATAATCCCGCGTTCGAGATTGGCTGCGAGGAGCTCAAAGGCGTAGTCGGGTTGACTCGCAAGCAGGTTGGCATAGCGTGGAGCATTGAGTTGCGTCGGAATATTGAGGGGCAAGGTAACTTGTCCCACCCCAGGCACTTCGGCTGCTAGGATTTCGTCGACCACCGATGGCCGCAGGTTGGCGGGCCAGACACTAAAGTTGGTGCCGAACCATTGATTGCTGACCACTTGGGCGTCTTGATACAACGGCGTGACTACGCGGATGCTTGGTAGCACGTCTTCGAGCCAGCCGAGTTGTTCGGTATAGAGGATAGTAATCATGATGGCAGCAAATTCACTGTCATCGTAGTGGGTGATTTGAGGGTGGTTGTGGCGGTGTGCCAACTGCAAAATATACTGGCGTTGTGCAAATACTTTTTGGGCAATACTGGGACGAATAAATCCACTGGGGCGATCAAGATATGGGGCAACCAAGGCACTCGAGGTCGTGGTGAGTACACTGGCAGGAGTTGATTGATATGGAATTGGGAAAAGCAACAGCGCCGTTGCCACCAACCACAAAGACAAGGCGCGCACCATGGTATTCCTTCCCTTAGTAATACCCATAACCGTGGTATAATGCCAAAGATAATTATAGCATAGTGAACACATAAACTGATGGAATACCAACCAGATTTGAAGAAAATCACCGGCAACGGTGGTGAAATAAGTGAACTTGACCCACAGGGCACTGGCGCTGAGGCCGGCTTGCTCGTGGGCGACTTGGTTATTTCGATTAACGGCGAGCGCTTGCGCGATGCCATCGATTATCGTTTTTATATCGCCAACGAAGAAGTCGAACTCGAAGTGTTGCGCCAAGGCGAAACGCTCATTTTTGAGATCGAAAAAGACGATGATGATGACTTGGGAATTGAATTTGGCGAACCGTTGTTCGACAAATTGCGTACCTGCAACAACAAATGCCCGTTCTGTTTCTTGACGCAAATGCCCAAAGGGCTCCGCAAAACGCTGTACCTCAAAGACGACGATTATCGGTTGGGCTTTTTGTACGGCAATTTTGTGACCTTTACCAATCTCGACGAAGACGATTGGCAACGGATTGGCGAACAACGCTTGTCGCCCCAATACATCTCGGTGCATGCCACTGACCGGGCTGCCCGGGCCGTGTTGCTGGGCAAAGTCGATGTGCCCGATGTGCGTGAACAAATCCAGCGCCTCGGTGCGATGGGTATTGCCGTACATGCCCAGATTGTGGCCATGCCCGACATCAACGATGGCGCATTGCTTCATCAGAGTATTCGCGATTTGGCTGCCCTCTACCCCATCGTACAAACCATTGCAGTTGTGCCAGTGGGTCTGACCAAATATCGCTTTGATGGCAAACGGCCACAGAGCATCCGCACCGCCATCGAAATCCACGAAGGCCCTGATTGGATCGATGCTAACTGGGAGCGTCAGCCCCTCTGGGATCAGGCCATCAAAGCCGAGGATTTGGGCTTTTGTTCACGACTTGGTGCTGCCACCGACGTGCCGATGCGGGTCTACAACGCCCAAGAAGCCGCTGCGGTTGTCGATATCATCGAAGTGTATCAGAAGCGCTTTCAGGCGGAGCACGATTGTGCGTTGGTTTATCCGTCCGATGAGTTCTATTTGTTGTGTGATCGCCCCATGCCACCTGCCGAGCGTTACGATGGCATGCCACAATATTCGAATGGCGTGGGGATGACCCGCGACTTCCTCGATGGCTGGACCAAAGCGCAACGGCGCTTACCGACAGCCTTGTCACAACCTCGTGACATGGCGATTGTCTGTGGCACGTTGATTGCCCCGACAATGCAACGTTTGATTGATCGCTTGAATCGCATCGAGAATCTGACGGCGCAAGTCATCCCCGTTGTCAATCAGTTTTTCGGGGAAACAGTGACGGTGTCGGGCTTGCTGATGGCCCAAGATGTCATTCCTGTCCTCAAACAATCAGGTGTCACCCGGGCCTTGTTGCCACGGGTGATGTTTGATCACAAAGGTGAAAAAACCATCGATAATATGACGCTCGAAGATATCGCTAGCGCAAGTGGTGTGGCGGTAATGTTGGCTGGTGAACCAGATGAAGTTGTGCGCTATGTGCGTGCATTGTCACGTGACGAAGCGAAGGTAGGGTAATGAAACCGATTGTTGCAGTGGTAGGTCGCCCAAACGTGGGCAAGTCCACCTTTTTTAACCGCTTGATTGGCCAACGCAAGGCCATTGTCGAAGATTTACCGGGGACGACCCGTGACCGTTTATATGGTGATTGTGAGTGGAATGGCCGCCAATTTACCGTAGTCGATACCGCCGGATTGTTGTTTGAACACGACGATTTGACCGAGGGTACGCCCCAAATTGAAATCGCCCGCCAAGTGCGGGCGCAAGTCAAAATCGCTCTTGAAGAAGCCGACGTGATTTTGTTTGTGGTCGACATCGTGTCGGGTATTACCGCCGCCGACGACGAAGTCGCTGTGCTGTTGCGTCGTTCGAGCAAACCGATTGTGTTGGCCGCCAACAAATCAGACAGTTTGGCACGCAACCTTGACGCCGTTGAGTTTTATGCCCTCAATCTCGGTCACCCCATCCCCATGAGTGCCTATCACGGCATCGGTACGGGCGATGTGCTCGACGCCGTGGCTGAATTATTGCCCCCCATGGATGAACCCGAGAGTGACGATACCGTGCGGGTGGCGCTGGTTGGGCGCCCCAATGTGGGTAAATCATCGTTGCTCAATCGTTTGGTTGGGACCGAACGCAGCGTGGTGTCGTCTGTGCCCGGTACGACCCGCGACGCCATCGATACCATGATCGAAATCAACGGCAAACCAGCCATGTTGATTGATACCGCCGGTGTGCGCCGCCGTGGTCGGGTTGAGCCCGGTGTTGAAAAACACAGCGTGCTCCGTACCATGCGCGCTATTGAGCGCTCAGATGTAGCATTGCTGTTGATTGACGCCGAAGAAGGCGTTACCGCTCAAGATACCCATATCGCCGGGATGATCCTCGATCAGCTCAAAGGCGTAGCGATTTTGGTTAATAAATGGGACCTCGTTATCAAAGACGACGAAACATTTTATGCCTTTACCCGCAGTGTGCGTGAGGCGTTTAAGTTTATCCCGTATGCACCGTTGATTTTTATTTCGGCCAAAACCGGTCAACGCGTAGACCAGGTATTGCCGACGGCCTTGGCGATTGCGGACGAACGCCGCAAGCGGGTACCGACGTCGCAACTCAATGCCTTGCTTCGCCAAGCGTTGTTTGAGCATCCGCCCTCTTCAGTTAAAGTGGGCGCCCATTTGCGGATTTATTACGCCACGCAACCCCAAGTCAACCCACCGGTCTTTTTGTTCTTTGCCAATGACTCCAAAATGATCCACTGGGGCTATGCGCGCTATCTCGAGAATCGCTTGCGCGAGAAGTTTGGCTATGTGGGCACGCCCATCAAGATTGTCTTCCGTGGTCGGGCTGAGCGCGATCCCGATGAAGTCAAGCCCACCAAGCGCCGCCAGCCTGCCAACAAGCCATCGATTGTGGCCGTACCACTCGATGAGCAGCCGTTTATCGAGACGTGGGATAGCGACGATTTCGATGACGAGGCCGAGGTTTTTTGGGTCAAAGAATAATCGAAATTATTCTTTGGGTGAATATCAAGTACAACCCCGTCGTAGCTATAGTGCTACGGCGGGGTCTGCGTTAATGCCTGTGCTAGCTCATCATAAATTGCCCGTGGTGTACCATCACCGGCGACCAGCAACCAGCCATCGTGGTAGGTGTGAGTCGGGGCTGGTAGGCCGAATTGCCATAAGGTAAAGACGGTCAGCCATGGCCATTGTTGGGCTTGCTGGTAGGCGGCAATGCTCCAGCGGATGCGTTGGGCGGGGGTGATGGCTAATTGCCAGCGTGGCGCGTCGTTCCAACCGGCTTCGGTAATGAATATTGGCTTATTGACATAACTTGAAACTAATTGCTGAACTAGTTCGACACGCCGTAAATTGACGACGTCCCAGTCAGGTGGGGCATCGGGAGGTAATTGGCCGCCGTAGGCATGCACGCCCCAGGCATCGATGAATTGACCGCCACCGGCGGCGAAGAAGCGGGTGGTGTATTTGCGGTCACCGAGGCGCACTTCGGCCTGGTCGCCGAGGGTTGCGCCAGGTGACAAGGCGCCAGCGATGATGGTGACGTCGGGGGTGGCTTGTTTGACGGCGGGGTAGACGGTGGCGAGGAGTTGGGCATAGGCTTCGGGGTCTGGGGAGCGGCCGCCCCATTCAAATTGCAGGTTTGGTTCGTTCCAGATGATGATGTGGGTGACGCCACGTTGATGGTAGCGTTGGGCAAAGGCCACCACATAGTCACGGTAGGCGGTATACATGTGGGGTTCCAAAAGCCGATCGCTACTATTTGATGGTCGGGCCCAGGCCGGCACAATATCGAGGCGGGCGATGACGGCGATGCCGCGGGCATTGGCATGATCGATGACCATGTCAAACCCCCGCCAATCATAGCCGTATTGCGAACGAGGTTGGGCGTAGGCCCACGGAAACAGTTCGACAATCCACGGGGTGCCCATAGCCGCCACCAAATCGAGCTGGCGGCTGATAAATGCTTCATCACCCACGCCCGTCAAGCGCGTGTGGACGGCGGCTTTGGGGTTGGTGGTGGTGACGGCACGTGGGGTTGGGATGGCAAATGGTGTCACCTGCCGTCGTATCACAAATGTATTGATGGTGGCGCTGATGGCAATGATAATGCCCAGCAGGATAAGCAGTTTTTGCATGATACGAGCATAGCATATGAAGGAGGAAGTATAAAGTATGACGTAGGGGCGAATCATGCCG
>DBCF01000004.1:0-500 GCA_002292925.1 Roseiflexaceae bacterium UBA965
ACACCTAATACTTCGTAATAATCTCGTTTATTTGTCATCGCTGCACCTTACTACGCGTATTGGTTACCACTCGCTTATTCATTCCGCCCCCGCCGCAACAAATCACGCAAACTCAAGCGTTTGACTGGCGCGGCGGTGGTTGGTTCATCGTCAATCACCGGCAAACGGCCGGTTTCGTTGCTGGCTGGCATCGGCGCCGGGCGATGTTTGTTTTGCAGATCATGTACCACCATGGTCATATCGACAATCGCCGTCTGAATCGCCACGGGGTCAGCCTTGTCAATTGCTTGTTGCGCTTCACGAATCCGCGCATCAGCGTCAGCCCGGCGCTCAGCACTAATCGTGGGGTCGTTGCGCAAGGCTCGTTGGGCGTTGTACATCAACGAATCAATTTGGTTTTGCAAGGCCAACACATCCCGCTTGCGCCGGTCATCATCCGCAAACAACGTCGCTTCTTGTACCATCTGGTCGACTTCGGTTTGGCTCAACCCCGACGAGGC
>DBCF01000004.1:646-8509 GCA_002292925.1 Roseiflexaceae bacterium UBA965
AGCACAAATGTCCCCAACGATTTGTTATGACGCGATTCGGCCCGCTCACCTTGGAGCACATGAATCTCGACCGCGTCTTGATTATCAGCAGCCGTCGAAAAAACCTGGCTTTTGTAGGTGGGCAATGTACTATTGCGCGGGATGAGCGGCGTCATCACGCCACCCGATGTCTCGATGCCGAGCGTCAACGGCGTCACATCCAACAACAAAATATTACTGACATCGCCGGCAAGTACCCCTGCCTGGATGGCCGCCCCAATGGCGACTACTTCGTCGGGGTTTATCCCTTTTTGGGGTTCTTTACCAAAAAAACCACGCACAGCGTCTTGGATGGCTGGCATGCGGGTTTGCCCGCCCACCAACACCACCGCATTGATGTCACCAGCGCGGATTCCGGCATCGAGCAAGGCTTGGCGCACGGGGGTGAGTGAGCGTTCCACCAAATCCGCCGTCAGCGACTCAAGTTTGGCCCGACTCAACTCCACTGCCAAATGGCGTGGGCCACTGGCGTCAGCCGAAATAAACGGCAGGTTGATTTCGGTTTTGAGCAGGCTCGACAATTCCATTTTGGCTTTTTCGGCAGCTTCACGCATGCGTTGCAAGGCAGTACGATCGTTTTGCAAATCGATACCACTCTCACCTTGGAAGATGTCCATCAGGTAATGCACGATGCGTTCGTCAAAGTCATCACCACCAAGATGGGTATCACCGTTGGTGGATTTGACTTCATAGACTTCATCGTTGAGCTCGAGAATCGACACGTCAAAGGTCCCACCACCCATGTCATAGACGACGATGGTCTGGTTGTTGACGTTATTGTTGATGCCATACGCCAAGGCGGAGGCGGTTGGTTCGTTGATAATCCGCAAAACCTCGAGGCCAGCAATGCGACCAGCGTCTTTGGTGGCTTGGCGTTGGGCATCGTTAAAATATGCGGGCACCGTAATCACTGCTTGGGTGATTGCTTCACCCAAATAGGCTTCGGCATCGAGTTTGAGTTTTTGCAATACCATCGCAGAAATTTCGGGGATGGCATAATTACGCCCAGTGAGCGTCACCGTCACGTCACCGTTATCGGCGGCAGCCAAATGATACGGCACCATCACTTTGTCACGTTGTACCGTGGCATCGCTCAGTTTGCGCCCCATAAAGCGTTTGGCCGAAAACACCGTTTGCTCGGGATTGAGCACTGCTTGGCGTTTGGCTAGCTGACCCACCAAGCGCTCACCAGATTTACTAAACGCGACGACCGACGGGGTGAGCCGTTGTCCTTCGGCATTGGGAATAATCGTCGGCTCGCCACCTTCGATGACGGCAATCACTGAATTGGTTGTCCCGAGATCGATCCCTAAGACTTTGGCCATACCCATCCTCATTCATCAAATATTTCGCCATCCGTGTGCAGATTATTCTGACTTGCCGACCTTGACCATAGCTGGGCGCAACACCTTATCACGAAGCATGTAACCCCGTTGCAATTCGGCCACCACTAAGCCATCGTGGGCGGCATCGCTGGGCTCGTATGCAATCGCTTCGTGCATATTGGGGTCAAAGGCACTGTCAACGGTGGCAATCGCCGTTATCCCTTCGCTGTCGAGCAATTGCTGCAACTTGTTGGGGATGAGCTTGAAGCCACCGTACCACAATGAGCCTGCAACTTCAGCAGTCACACTCGAAATAGCTCGGTTGAGGTCATCCACCACGGGCAATAATTTGAGCAATACCGCTGCCGATGCCCGCCCAATTAATTCGATGCGCTCGGTGTCATAGCGGCGCTTGAGGTTTTTGTAGTCGGCGGTGGCCCGTAAATAGGCATCTTTGTGGTCGCTGACTTCTTTTTCGAGTACTTCAATCCGCGCCTGCAAGCTGGCCACATCAATAACCTCTGGGGTCACGGGAGTTTCTTCGTTAGGATTGGTTTGTTCTTCAGTCATGGTCTTCCTCCAAAATATCGCTATATCACGTATATATCGTCCAACATGTCGGCGCCACTTAGGCATCACTACCATCGCGCTCGACTCGGGGCTCGCCATGGAGCTCACCCACCAAATCACTCATTACTGCCGCAATCGCTTGCACCGTGGCAATCGCCCGCGCATAGGGCATGCGCGTGGGACCAACCACCCCCAGCACTCCGACGATTTCGTCATCGACCCCATACCGCGCTAGCACCATACTCATATCGCGCATTTCGGGGTTTTGATGCTCGGCCCCGATAATCACCTGCACACCATCACTACTCGCCACCCGTGGGATAAGTGGCGTCAACACATTACCTGTTTGTACCAACGCCAACATCTGCTTGACCCGCTCGGTTTGGGCAAATTCGGGCTGATTAAACATTTCGAGCAAGCCGTCGGCGCGTACTTCGCTATTCAAGGCTTCTTCGTATTGCCGCATCGTGGTACACGCCAATTCAAGCACTGGTCGCACTAAGCCATCAACCTGTGGCTCGAGTTGCTCTATCCGGTCGCGTAACTGACTGACAGTGGCATCTTGGACCTGTTCGTTGGTGGCAGCCGCCACCCGATTGAGCTCGTCTTGACTGTGGGGCGTCTCGAGCGCCATAGTTTGTTGCCGCACCATGCCGTCGTGGAGCACCATCACCACCAACATCAACAAATCATGAATGCTAATCAAATGCACATTGCGCAAGCGCGCTTGGGTAGTCCGTGGTGGCAACACCACCGAGACGTTTTGCACCCGCCGCGCCATCACCGACCCCGCCAAATGAATCCATTGATCAAGGGTCGTTTGCATTTGATAAAACTGATGCCGGATAATGCGCTCTTCGTGTGCAGGCAATACCGGCTGCTCCATCAGGTTTTCCACAAAAAAACGATACCCCGCATCAGTCGGGATGCGCCCTGCAGAGGTATGCAGATGCGTCAACAACCCTAGGTCTTCGAGTGATGCAAGCTCGTTGCGAATCGTCGCCGATGATACATTGAGCCCATGGCGACGCACCAGATGCTCCGAAGCGACTGGTGCAGAAGTAGCAACGTATTCTTGGATGAGCAACTTGAGGAGTTGCCGGCGCCGTTCCGTCATTTCTGCAAGCATGGCACCCCCCGTCTGACCGCGTGCGGACGTTGCATGCACTCAAATACAATATACAAACGGCATGCACCAAATGAAGCATGCCTATGCAGGTATTGTAGCATAAAGCAGGGGGGGTTTCAAAAATTAATGGCGGCGCGACAGCCTATTTTTATTGAACGCTAACACTTTTTTTGTGCATTGTGATAGATTCCCAAACGACGACTACCAGCCAGCCACTGACGTATAATACCCGTACAGCCTACACAGACAAGGTGGATTATGACAAACCATACGACCCATGCCACGATTTCGGTCACTGTCGACGTGGTGCTTTTTTGCATGTACAACACCACCCTGCACATCTTGCTGATTGAACGCAAATACCCACCCTACGCCGGCGCCTGGGCCATCCCTGGCGGCTTTGTCGACGCCGACGAATCCCTCGCCCACGCCGCCCGCCGCGAATTGTTTGAAGAAACCAACGTCAGCGATGTCTACATCGAGCAATTCTACACCTTTGGCGATCCTGGGCGTGATCCGCGCCGCCAAAGTGTCAGTGTGGCGCATATCGGCCTGTGTCGCACCCCACCCCAACTCGCCACGTCCGACGAAACGCCCCAAGTGCAATGGCACCCCCTTACCCAACTCCCTCCCGTCCTGGCATTTGATCACCACCAAATCATCGCCATGGCGTGGTCGCGCCTACAAGCCCAACTCGAATCCACTACCATCGCCTTTGAATTACTGCCCACCCAATTCACCATTGCCGACGTGCACCATGTCTACCAACAAATCCTTGGTGAGTCCCTCGACTTCGCCACCTTCCAACGCGCCTTGACCGCCACCGGGACACTCATCCCCGCACCCGACCAGACCCAGCACCACTTCTGTCTCAAGCCCGATCTGGGCGCCGGCCAATTTATTTTTCGTTGGCGCGACGCACGCCACGCTATTGCCTAAAGGAGTCGACGGCACATGTCACAAATCTACGCCATGGATACGTTTTTCACCACCAGCCTCGGCAGCTACACCATCCCCAGTCGCTGCCAGATTTTGAGCGAGCTCGGCTATGATGGCACCCACTTGACCATCTGGGATGCCCGCACCGCCGCCGCCATTCCCCAGTTTGTCACCAGCGCCCAACAGCATAAATTAGCGGTTAGCGGTATCTATTTCATGCTCGATATCGCCAACCCTACCGCCGCCCAAGCCACCATCGCCCAAATCGCCAGCATCCCCGTGGCCACCACCGTCGAAGTGGCCATGCTCGCAGACGGCATGGGCAAACACATGTCTGACCCTGGCTACGATGCCGCTGCCGTGGCCTATCTGCACCAGATTTGTGCCATCGCCAGCCAGCACGGCCACCAAGTGGTGCTCTACCCCCATGTCAATTTTTGGCTCGAAACCAGCGCTGACGCCCTACGTATCTGCCAGGCCGTCAACCACCCCGCCCTCGGTATTTCGTTCAATGCCTATCACTGGTACGCCATGGGCAATCGCGACATCCACGCCACCCTCACAAGCATCGCCCCTTATCTGCGCGCCGCCAACATCTGTGGCAGCCGGCTGAATCCCCCTGGCAGCCCGCGCCCCGCCACTATCGAGCTCATCGACCAGGGTGAGCTTGATTTGTTTGTGGTGATGTGTACCCTCCATCAGGTCGGCTATCGTGGTGCCATCGGGCTACAAGGCTTTGGCATCGGTGGCGATGTCTATAGCAAGCTCCGTCATTCGCGCCAAATCTTCCGTGACCTACATCACCGCGTCGCACTCCGTAGTCACTGGGCACACCTGCAATAGCAAAGGGGTCCACCATGTACGATCTCATCATCATCGGCACCGGTCCTATCGGAGCGGGGGCCGCTCGCCACGCCAGTGCCACTGGCGCCAACGTCGCTATCATCGGGCCCACCGAGCCCCACCGTGCCAGTCATACCGTCTGGAGTAGCCATTACGACGCCGCCCGCTTGACCCACCGCTCGGCCCGCAACGTACAATTAGCCCAGTACGCCCTCGAAGCTATCACTAATTACCGTGCCATCGAAGCCCAAAGTGGGATTCCTTTTTATACGCCGTGTGGGACGTTGTCACTCAGCCATGATTTGGGTGAGTTTAGTTATACCGCCCAGCGTACCGCCATCGAGCAGGCCCTCGATTTCCGTTATGTCGATTACACGCCTACCACTATCACCCACGCCTTCCCGATGCTCAGTGGCGATCTCGGCTACCACGGCGTCTACGACGGCCCACCCTCGGGCTATATTGCCCCGCGCGCCATGGTGGCGGCGCAACTCACTTGTGCCCAACACCAAGGCGCCACCATCATCCGTGATATCGTGACCCAACTCACGCCCCAGCACGATGGGGTCACGGTCACCACCCACGACGGATTAACGCTCCACGCCCAGCGCGTCATCGTGGCCGCCGGCGCCTATAGCGGTTTGTGCGGGCTGTTGCCCACCCCGGTACCCCACACCATCAAAAGTGAAACCGTGACCCTCGGCAGAGTCAGTGCCGCCACTGCAGCTCGCATGGCTGACATGCCCAGTATGATGGTCGATTGTGTCTCTGAGGTGATTAGCGACGCCTATTTGACCCCGCCCTTGCAATACCCCGATGGGGAATGGTATTTCAAATTGGGCAGCAACAGCATCCACGATTTGTTTTTTGACACCCTGCCCGCCCTGCAACACTGGATCAAAAACGGCGACATGGACGCCACTCACCACGCCCAAATCGCCCTACTCAAGCAATTGTTTGCGGGGGTGGAATGGCTCGATTTCACCAGCCTACCCTGTGTCATCACCCGCACCCCCGATGGCGTACCCAGCATCAGCAACGTCCACCCCCGCGTCACTGCGGTGGTAGGGTGCAACGGCTCACTCGCCAAAAGTGGAGACACTATCGGGCGGGTTGCTGTCGAGTTTGTGTAGCCAATAAACGCCAAACAGCCATCCACTGTATTAGTGGATGGCTGTTTTTGTGCGCCCGGCATCATACGCCGGGGAACCCTACCATTCATGCCCAGGGGGCAAGATTTTGCTTGTCAATTCATCAAGCGCAATTTTGCGTTGCGGACCAGCGGGGTTGGTGGCGAGTTCCTGAAAGTACACATCAAGTGTTGCCAGCACCATCGCCGGGCATTCGTACGGCTGCGGGTACGCAACGCCCACATCCACAAATACCCCAGGCTCACTTTCACTTTCTTCAACCATATGCCACGGGTAGGCTCGACATTGCGCCGGATAAAAATCCTCGCTATGGATGCCACATGCGCCACTCTGTGGGTTTTGGAAGATACAGCGCCCGTCACGCACCACGGTACGCCAATCGCCATTTTCATCGCGATAGACATGCTCAGCACCAAATTTGGTAGAAATCGCCTGCATTTCGTTGCGGCTCAGCGTGACCCCATAGCGGCAACAGGTACCACCATACGGGCAATCGTTACACGGTAATGATTGGGGATCAAGTTTAATAATCGATTGCATTAGGCAACTCGTTTCATCACACTACGGTGCGTTCAATCTGACCGATCCGTTCGGGGGCCGGTGGGTGCGAATAATACCAGGTGGCATAGAGGGGGTCGGGGGTGAGTGTACTGGCGTTTTCGCGGAACAACACCACCAATGCGCCAATCATATCTGCCGCCGTCGTATGCGCCACCGCAAAGGCATCGGCTTCGAATTCGTGGCGGCGGGACCAATATGCCGATAGCGGCTCAAAAAACAAGGTAAACGCCGGACTAACCAGCACAAACAACACCAATGCCAGCGCCGTGCCACTGCCTGTGACCCCCAACCCCGCAAAAAACCACGGCGCATTCATCAGCCATGCCAACACGCCAAACCCGGCTAGCGACATCGCCAGCGACACGGCAATCATTTTGGGGATGTGACGGAGCTTGAAGTGGCCTAATTCGTGCGCCAACACCGCTTCGACTTGGCCAGGGGTCAATTGCGCCAGCAATGTGTCATAAAACACAATCCGTTTTTTATTGCCAAGCCCGGTGAAATAGGCGTTGCCGTGCCCCGAGCGCCGCGACGCATCCATCACAAACAAGCCACTGCTGGCAAATCCTACCCGCGCCAACAAGGCCTCGATACGGGGCACCAGTTCGGCATCGATGAGTGGGGTAAATTTGTTGAACAGCGGCGCAATAAATGTGGGGTAGGCCCAGACGGCAATCAATTGGAAGGCACTCAACGCGCCCCAGCCATATACCCACCAATACGCGCCGAGGCCAGCCATCATCCACAACACCAACGCCACCAGCGGCGTGCCGATCAGCAAGGCCAGCACCGCTGATTTGAGCAAGTCGGTCACAAACATGACGGGGGTGGTTTTGTTGAAGCCAAAGCGGGCTTCTAGCACAAAGGTACGATAGAGTGCAATCGGGATCCCTGCCGCACTACTCAGCACCATCCAAACCACAATCAACAGCACACCGCTCCACAACGGGCTCCAGCCCAATGCGAGGCAGTATTGGTTGAGCCAATCGAGGCCGCCACCCAACGTCCACACCAACAGCACCGCCACATCGACAAGCACATCAACCACGGCCACCCGACATTTAGCAATAGTATAGTCGGCGGCTTTGTGGTGCTCGGCGAGACTCAAGCGAGCCGCAAACGCCGTTGGTACCGTGGCGCGGTGAGCTGCCACATGGCTCATTTGGCGCCACAACAACCACAGGCGCACCAGCGTCGCAAGTAACGTTACTCCCACAAATATCAGCATAAATAACGGCATGGAGTTGTGCTTTCTGATAAATTTCAATTGTCACAATCATACCATTTTCATGGAGTTACGCCATCA
>DBCF01000004.1:8579-9509 GCA_002292925.1 Roseiflexaceae bacterium UBA965
TTGAGCGACTTTCTCGTCGTGTTCGAACACCGAGCCGGGCTGCCATGGCGTGCCGACGATAGGCAACAACCAGCGATCGAGCCCATACCAACCGGCGTTGCGCCATGCCAAAATCAACAAGACGGCGGGGATTGCCAAGATAGGATTGGTGCTGACGGTGCCAGCCAACAAAAAGTTGGTGTTCATCATGACCCCAAAGAAGGCTGCTACACCTGTCAAGCCACCCACAATTAAACCGATACCGACTAGACATTCCCCAAAGGCCACCATGTAACTAAACATCGTCGCATTGGGAAGTACCACACTCTTGAGGAAGTCAGCATACCACCCCTGAACAGCAGGATGTTCACCACTAGCAAGCTTCAACGCACCATTCACAAAACCCGTTATCGCCACACCAGCCTTGTCACCAACCCATACCCCATTGGGATCAGTAACCTTGTGGTATCCGGCGTTTATCCACTGATAGCCCACCCACAGGCGCACTACCAACCACAATACACTGGCACGTGGATCTGCAAAGAGAAAATGGGCGAGACGCGACTCGCGTAACTGAACGGGGCTCGTAATTCGCTGATTCATACCCTGCTCCTTCCGGCTATCCTGGCGATTTTCCGCTCGTGTGATTTTCATCACATCTGTGGCACGTGCTAACCATACCACGTTAATTATTTTTGTCAATGGTAAAACATGCTATTTTTAATAAAATATATCAGGTTTTTATCCTTTTAACCTGTTTTCAAATTTAATACATAAAACTCATATTAATCAATTAAAACATAGATTTTTGTGTTAATTAAAAATAAAAATACCCCATGCCCCAAAGGGGCAGAATAATGATATGCTCAGCCCTGAAGGGGCGTTATGGTATAACCTAGGGCGAAGCCCTAGGATGGCGCCCCCAGCGGGGCGCCATGCGACAGCCCTGAA
>DBCF01000222.1 GCA_002292925.1 Roseiflexaceae bacterium UBA965
GACTGCATAACGCTTCCTTTCAAAACGGGGAGGATCGCTGAAACTTTTCCCATCGCACTAGACGCACAAATCATTCCTGTTGTTTCATGATAGGATTGTATAATGTGCAAAGTGAGGTGATGGTATGAAGTACGTGTCTGACGTTTGGCCATCAGTGTAATACGATAGTAGCATATTTGTTGATATGAGTAAACAATTCGAAATAATCCTGGCATCAGGGTCGCCACGGCGCTTTGAATTACTGACGGCGCTTGCGGTGCCATTTCGGGTGGTGGTCAGTGATGCCGAAGAGGGCTTTCACCTGCCACCAGCACCGTTTTTGACACGTATGCCTAATGTAGCGGTGGACATCCATGATCACCCTACGGTGCGGGCATGGCGCAAAGGCGAAACCTGTGCCCGGCTCCACCCTGACGCCGTGGTGATTGCCGCTGACACAATTGTGGTATTGGATGGCGTGGTACTCAACAAACCCCGTGATGAAGCCGATGCCACTGCCATGCTGACCCGTTTGTCGGGGCGTGCGCATGAAGTGTATACGGGTATGGCCGTATTTGCCCCGCAGCGTGAACCGTTGTTGCATGTGCAATGCAGTCAAGTGCAGATGTTGCCGTTGACGGCAACGATGATTGCCACTTACATTGCTAGCGGCGAACCAATGGACAAAGCCGGTGCCTATGGCATCCAAGGGCTGGCAGGTCGGTTGGTGACAACGGTGACCGGAAGCATCACCAACGTGGTGGGTTTGCCGTTATCGTTGCTGGTGCAGGCTTTGGCTGAGGTGGGTGTGACTTGTGGGCGGACACCGCCGCAGGCTTATACGGCATGGCGCCAGGCATTGCCCGCTGATTTGTTGCCTGAGGCGAGTGAACTATGAAAATTCCTGATAATGCCCGGGTGTGTATTATTGCCAATCAACATGCGGGACAGGCCCAAGGGCTCGGTGCGGCCATGCCCCAAGCCATTGCCCTGTGGCAAGCCCACGGCTGGCAAGTAGACGAATGGGTGGTTACTCATCCTGGGCATGCCCAAGAGCTGGCTCGTGCGGCAGTAGCGCAACACTATGACCTCGTGATTGCCGCCGGGGGGGATGGGACGGTCAATGAAGTCGCCAATGGGTTGATTGGTAGCGATGTTGTGTTGGCGCCGTTGCCAGTGGGGACGGTCAATGTCTGGGCCCGTGAAGCGGGGTATTCGATGCACATCCTCACCGCCGTCCAACAAATCATGACCGGTGATGTCGGCCGCATGGATGTGGGACGGATTGGTGAACGGTTTTTTGTGCTGATGGCAGGGGTCGGGTTTGATGCCGATGTGGTTAAACACCTCTATTCGCATGACAAACGACGCTTTGGAGTACTTGCGTATATTGGGCGGATTATCACGGTGGTGTGGGGCTTTCGCGGGGTCGATGTACAACTACAATTCGATGACGAAATCATGGATGTCAGAGCCTTGATGATGGTAGTGGGGAATACGCCGTGGTATGCCAGTTTTATTCCGTTTACCCCCAAAGCAACTATTGATGATGGTCATCTCGATATTTGTTTGATTTCAGGGAGCACCATGGTACGTGGTCCGTGGCAATTTATCGGGTTATATCTCAAATTTTATTTTGGCTGGCATGATGATAGTATTATTTATCGACGTGTCCGCCAAGTGCATATTCGTGGTGGGGCGTTACCCGTGCAAATCGATGGTGATTTTATTGGGATGACTCCAAGTATCATCGAAGTAGTGCCGCGGGCTTTGCGGGTATTGGTGACGTCAACGGCTGCGACGCGCATGTTTGCACTCGCAGAAGAATAGGGAGTAACCATGAAGCGGATCTATTTTTTCTTGCGGGTGTGGTTCGTCGTTGTAGTGCTTACGGCGTGTAGCGGTACGACAACAGTGACCAATAGCGATGGTACGGTGAGTACTACCAATCGGGCCCCCGCAGTGATTGCTACCCCTGATTTGCCAGGTCGATTGTTGATGTCTAAAGCGGGCGATTTGATGATGTGGCAAGCGGGGAATTTGCAACAAATCACCAAGAGTGGTGATGCGTGGCAACCGGCGTTTTCGCGTGATGGCACGCGGATTGTCTTTGTGCGTCGCACCGAAAGTGCCAGCGACATCATGTTGACTTCTGCTGCGGGCGGCGAAGCCATCCAATTGACCGACAACATGTCGCGCCATGCCTTGCATAGTTTTGAGCGGATGTATGATTCGACTTGGGCGTTCTATCCTTCTTTCTCGCCAGATGGTAGTCGAATCGTGTATGTGTCACAGTTTGGCCCGCCCGAAGGGTCGCCTGCGTCTGAGTACCGCCTCATCATGTACTTCATGGATGCACGAGCTGGTGCTAAGCGCATCGATGGTTACGCCGATGGTTCGGGGAATATTGGGCACTCGATTTTTGATGTCGATGGCAAAAATATTTACTTTGCCTTTAATCCGGCTGGCCAAAACGGCGCCCCCCGAATTATGCGCTATACCATTGAGAGTGGCCGCCTCATGATTCCCACGGGGATGCCCGATCAATCATACGACCCTGCCTTGAGCCCTGATGGTCAAACGATTTATTTCGCGTTGCGGACTGCCACGGGTACCGATATTTTTGGGTTGCCTGTCAACGGCGGCACCCCTACCCAATTAACCACGCTCAACACGGCCCGGGCGCCGGCGATTTCGCCGGATGGGTCATGGTTGGTCTACTTAGCGGTACCTGCAGGTGCCCCCGGGTTTGAGTTGTACGCCCAAAAACTCAAAGATGGCGCACTCGATGGTGATGCGGTACAGATGACGCGTGATCAATTATTTGATGCCGATTCGGGCATTTCGTGGGGGAATTAACCCGATGCACATTGTGCATATCGTGCAACTCTATCACCCTGTGGCCAGTGGTTCGGTACGCTATTTTGTCGAAATCAGCAAGCGCCTCGTGGCTGACGGTCATCGCGTCACCGTGTTGACCACCACCGCCCATGATTTGGAATCGTTGTGGCAAGCCGACAAACGCACCTTTGCCCCAGGCTATGAATCCCATGAAGGGTGCGACGTCTATCGCTTCCCTATCAAGCGTATCAGCGATATCCCGTTGGTGTACCCCGTATTGCGGCGCTTGTTGGTAGAGGCAGGGCGCTTGCGATTGCCATTAGCGTTATTGCGCTGGCTGGCAGCGTTAACCCCACAGGCGCCAGCATTAACGGCATGGGTAAAAGATCATGCGGCCGCCATTGATGTCATCCATATGACCAATGTGACCCTTGATGGGTTGTTGCATCCGGTGATGGCCATTGCCAAGTCCCACCAAATTCCCGTAATCACGACCCCATTTGTGCATCTCGGCGAAACCCAAGACCCCAGCTTTGTGCGTTATTACAGCATGCCCCAACAACTTGATTTGCTTACCCAAAGTCGTGACGTGATTGCCATGACCGGCCGCGAAGCGCGTTTTTTGCAGGCGCGCGGGGTAACGGCACCCCGCTTCCATGTGGTTGGGGCCGGGGTGACCCCCGCCGAAGTAACCGGGGGTGACGGCGCTGCCTTTTGCACCCGCCATGCCATCACTGGACCCATCGTGTTGCAAGTGGGCGCCATGGCCCGTGACAAAGGGACGATTGCGACGGTGCAGGCGATGCAGCAATTGTGGGCGGCGGGCAGTGATGCCACGTTGGTATTGATTGGGGCGCCGCTGGCACATTTTCAACAGTTTTATGATCAATTACCGGCTACCACCACCGCCCACATCAAGGTACTAGCCTATGCCAGTGATGCTGAGCGGCGCGACGCCTATGCGGCAGCGCAGTTGTTGGTATTGCCATCACGCACTGATTCATTTGGGATTGTCTTTCTCGAGGCCTGGTGTAATCACTTGCCCGTAATTGGGGCCGATGCCGGTGGTATTCCTGATTTGGTGCACGATGGCCATGACGGGCTATTAGTGCCATTTGGTGATATTGATGGTCTCACACAGGCCATACAGCGTCTATTAACTGACCCTGATACCGCTGCTCAATTTGGGGCGGCTGGTTATGCCAAAGTGCATGCCCACTACACGTGGGAACATATTTATGCGGGGGTTGCCCCGCTATATCGCGTTGCCGAGTAATCTCATGCGGATTGACATCCACCACCATTTTTTGCCCAACCCACCCACCTACCCCGACGAACCGCTCCAAACATGGCTCCACCATAATTCGCGGGTGCAAGACTATGCCGATGCGCCGGCGGTAGTGGCAGCCCTCGATGCGGCCGGGATTGATGTGGCGGTGTGGCAAGGCGAGTATTATCGCCAACACACTGCATGTGTGGCCCGCAATCGCATGGTCCAACAGGCGATGCGCTATGCGCCGACGCGGCTCCAGGCCTTTGTGGTGGTGCAACCCAATCATCCCGATGCCTGTGACGAAATCGCCCGGGGCGTGGCGGCGGGGATGTGTGGCGTGGGTGAACTCAACCCGTCGGCCCAGGGGTTTTCGTTGCGTGACGCGGGATTCCTGCGCTGTGCCGAATACTGTGCTCGCCACGCCATCCCCATGTTGATCCATGTCAACGAGCCGGTAGGGACTGCCTACCCAGGCAAAGTCGATATCTCGTTGGTCGATTGCTACGAAGTCGCCGCCCGCTTCCCTGAATTACGCTTGATTTTGGCGCATTGGGGCGGTGGGTTGTTTTTTTATGAAATGATGCCCAATGTGGCCCGCACCCTTGCCAATGTCTACTATGATACGGCGGCGGGGTCGTTGATATACCCTGATACCGCCAAAATCGTGCAGGTGGCGCTGACAGTGGCACCCCAAAAAATCATGTTTGGCAGTGATTTTCCATTGAAACTGCCCCCCACCCAACCCGCCACGGTGGCATGGTATGCCAATCAAATCCAGACACATTTGCCGGCTGCGTGGCACGATGCCTGGTTTGGGGCGACGGCCCAGCGGGTGGTGTTTGCTACTCAGCAAATCAGTGACCGCGCTGATGCGCCACCGTTGCTGATTCGGGGTGCGACCAGTGTGGTTGCGCTCGTCGAACAACTCCCGGCGGCGGATGCGATATTGCAACGCTG
>DBCF01000225.1:0-4141 GCA_002292925.1 Roseiflexaceae bacterium UBA965
AGCTGTTGCAACCCCTGCACCAGCTTGGCACCACCGCGAGCACTCGGCTCAATCACGTGGCTGAAGTCTGCCTGGTCGCTGAGTAAGGCGGCGATATCCAACACCTGGGCATGGTGGTGGGCCGCCACGTCGGCAATCATGCGATTGTGGGCAGCAATTAATTCGTGAATCACTGCCAGCGGAATGACATCAGCAAATTGGACCGCTAATTCTACCGGTGTATACAAATTACACAACACGAGCCGGCACTCATATGCCTGTAGTAGCGTTACCACCCGGCGATAGTCGGCCTGTATGCGCTGCATCGCCAACATGAGTGGATGCGTGTCACCAAGCGCTTGGCCATCGTACAACCCCGTACTCTGCAACAAATCATTGCCACCAACCGACAGCACCACCACATCACTAGGCACCGGTGGGTGGCGTTCGATTTGGCCAAATACGTCACGCACTCCTGCGCCGTCACGGGCACACAACGCCACTTCGGCGCCATACACGGCACGCATTTGGTTGATGACTGCAGTGCCGAATGGCACATAGGGCGCATTGTCAAAAATCGAATCACCGTACAAACAAATCATGCGCTTTCCTCTTTTCAAAAAAACATACGCAATACTGTCATCCTACACAATACGGACAGGTTTGTAAAGCAATAGGGCCTACCATACGACGGCTAGCCAATGAGCGTATAATACGCATAATTACACCAGTTTATGGCGCCAAGGAGGCCGCATGTCACACCATCCTCGCCCCCCCATCATCCCCCTCGATATGCAGTGGATCAATGCCACCACTATCAATCGCAGTGCAGTCGAACGGCGTTGTGCCAGCCATACCGCCCGCCGCAGTGTCAAACAACAGACGCAACTGGCCTGGTTGCTCCGCGCTATCACCTGCATCGACTTGACCACCCTGGCCGGCGATGATACCGACGCCACCGTCTATCGCCTGTGTGCCAAAGCGCGCCAACCGGTGCGGGCCGATTTGCTGGCTGCCATGGGCATGGCCAGCGCTGGGATTACGGTGGGCGCGGTCTGTGTCTACCACGAAATGATCCCGGCGGCGGTCAAGGCCTTGACCGGTACCGCCATCCCGGTGGCGGCCGTGTCGACCGGCTTCCCTGCCGGCTTGACCCCCTTCGAGACCCGCTTGCGCGAAATCGAATTGTCGGTGGCGGCCGGTGCCCAAGAAATCGACATCGTCATCTCGCGCCGCCACGTCCTCAACGCCAACTGGCAGGCACTCTACGACGAGGTTTGTGCCTATCGCGCCATGTGTGGTGATGCGCATTTGAAAACTATTTTGGCCACCGGTGAATTGGGGACTTTTACGGATGTCGCGCGGGCCTCGCTGGTCTGCATGATGGCCGGCGCCGATTTCATCAAAACATCGACGGGCAAAGAGCCAGTCAACGCCACCTTGCCCGTCAGCCTGGTGATGATGCGGGCGATTCGAGATTTTCAACAACAGACCGGGCATATCGTCGGCTTTAAGCCCGCCGGGGGCATCCGTACCGCCAAACAAGCCCTCGATTGGTTGTTGTTGATTGACGAAGAATTGGGCAGGGATTGGCTGGACGCCAGCCGCTTCCGCTTTGGGGCGAGTGCCTTGCTGGGTGACATCGAACGCCAAATCGAACACGGCATCACCGGCATTTATTCGGCGGCCAATCGCCACGCCATGGCCTAAATCACCCTGTAAATAACCAATAGATTGTGTTGAAATAGCCGTTGCTGATTGTGAGGAATTATGACCGTGTCAGATATTTTTGCGCAGATGTCACTAGGGGCTGCGCCCGAAAGCGCCGCCGTGGCCAATCAATGGCTCGATGCCCACCAGCGCCGCTTTGGGCTCTACATCGGCGGCAGCTGGCAGTTGCCCCCCGCCGACGCCGTGCTGATTGACAGTATTAACCCTGCCAATGGCCAAAAATTGGCCGCCATCACCCAATCCCCCGCCAGCGCCATTGAGGCAGCGGTAGCTGCCGCCAACCAGGCTTTGGCGCCGTGGCAAGCCTTGAGTGGCTCGCAACGGGCGCGGTTTTTGTATGCCATCGCCCGCCAAATCCAAAAGCATGCCCGGCTCTTTGCGGTGCTCGAAACCTTAGACAACGGCAAACCCATCCGCGAAAGCCGCGACATTGACATCCCGTTGGTGATTCGCCATTTTTATCATCATGCCGGCTGGGCCCAGCTCGCCGACCAAGAATTCGCCGGGTATGCGCCGGTCGGGGTATGTGCCCAAATCATCCCCTGGAATTTTCCCTTGCTGATGTTGGCCTGGAAAATAGCCCCGGCCCTGGCTGCCGGCAACACCGTCGTGCTCAAGCCTGCCGAATGGACCTCGCTGACGGCCCTGTTGTTCGCCGAAATCTGTCACGACGTCGGGTTACCCGCTGGCGTGGTCAATATCATCACCGGCGACGGTGTGGTAGGGGCGGCCCTCGCCGCTCACCCCGATGTGCACAAAGTAGCCTTTACCGGTTCGACCATGGTCGGGCGCAAATTACGCGAAGGGACTGCCGGTAGCGGCAAAGCCTTGTCGCTCGAATTGGGTGGCAAGTCGCCGTTTATCGTTTTTGCCGATGCCGATTTGGATGCCGCCGTCGAAGGGGTGGTCGATGCAGTCTGGTTCAACCAAGGGCAGGTCTGTTGTGCTGGCACGCGCCTGCTGCTCGACGAGCGCATCGCTCCCCAATTCACCACGCGCTTGACGCGCCGCTTGCATACCTTGCGTGTCGGTGATCCCCTCGACAAAAGCATCGACATGGGGGCGATTATCGCCGAGCGCCAACTGGCCCGCATCAAACACTATGTGGATTTGGGGGTTGCCGAAGGGGCGACGTGCCATCAATCAACGGCTGCCTTGCCCCAAAATGGTTTTTACTACCCGCCCACGTTGCTCACCAATGTCTACCCGGCGGCGACGGTCGCCCAAGAAGAGATTTTTGGTCCTGTGATTGTCAGCATGACCTTTCGCACCCCCAGCGAAGCAGTCGCCTTGGCCAACAATACGCGCTACGGGTTGGCGGGCAGTGTCTGGTCGCAAAACATTGACGTGGCCCTCGATATCGCCAAACAAATCAAAGCAGGCGTGATTTGGATCAACTGCACCAATCAATTCGATGCTGCCGCCGGCTTTGGTGGTTACCGCGAAAGTGGCTTTGGTCGCGAAGGTGGCCGCGAAGGCATGTACGAATACCTCAAACCTATCGCGCAGCCGCTGGTGCATCCCACGCCGTCGTTTGCAGTGCCGGCTGACGCCGCTCCGCATGCACATGTCATCGACCGCACCACCAAGCTGTATATCGCCGGTAAGCAGGCTCGGCCTGATAGTGGCTATAGCCGCGTGATTCGCGATAGCGACGGTGATTCGATTGGTGAAGTAGGCGATGGCAACCGCAAAGACATCCGTAACGCCGTCGAAGGCGCCCGGGCCGCCGCCACCAGTTGGGGCAACATGCCGGCCCACGGCCGCGCCCAGATTTTGTACTATATCGCCGAAAACTTGGCGATGCGGGCGGGGGAATTTAGCCAACTCATCGCCCACGAAAGTGGCATCACGCTGGCACACGCAGCCATCCAGGTCGAAGCGGCCCTGCAGCACTGGTTCACTGCTGCCGCCTGGGCCGACAAATACGATGGCGCAGTGCACCATACCCCCAACCGCGCCGTGGTGATGGCCATCCCCGAGCCGTTGGGCGTGCTAGGGATTGTGGCTCCCGACACGGCTTCGTTTGTGGGGGCGACGGCCTTGCTGGCGCCGGCACTGGCCATGGGCAACACGGTGGTGTTGGTGCCTAGCCCGACGACGCCGTTGGCCGTGCTCGAATTGTTGACGGTGTTTGATACCAGTGATGTGCCGGCCGGGGTGATTAATTTGGTGAGTGGTGAGCGCAGTGCCTTGACCAAAACGTTGGCCGAGCACATGGATGTAGATGGCATTTGGGCCGTCTGCGATGATGCGACGCGTACATTGATCGAGCGCAGTAGCATCCACAATCTCAAGCGCACCTGGTGCTTGTCAGATGATGGGGATGCCTGGCAGGGGTTTGTCAGTAGCGAATATATGCGCCACGCCGTGCAATGGAAAAATATCTGGGTGCCGTACGGGGCGTAGTAGCGGCGTCATTGCATGGCGC
>DBCF01000225.1:4241-5026 GCA_002292925.1 Roseiflexaceae bacterium UBA965
CGGCGTCATTGCATGGCGCCGATGAATGCGTAGCGGCGTCATTGCATGGCGCCGATGAATGCGTAGTGGCGTCCTTGCATGGCGCCGCAGGCGCTGTGCAATCTCCGTGAGATAGCGTATATACAAGCCCAAGGAGATTCCACGCGACGGTTGCCAAGACAACCGGCATGGAATGACGTTGGTGGGGCACTTCATACTTCCGACTTCATGCTTCCTACTTCGCCAGGGCGTCATTGCATGGCGCTGCAGGCGCTGTGCAATCTCCGTGCGGTAGGGTATTTCACACTTCCAACGTCACTTCATGCTTCCGACTTTATACTTCCTACGTCATAACTGCCTTTCAATTCGTTGAGCGGCGTGTGATAAGGCACTGCCTGCACCTGTTGCAGACGACCCACCACAATCGCGGGATCGATGCCTTGTTGCGCCGCAAATTGCGCAATCGCCGGGGATGTATAGCTCGCCTGCGCCTCGCGGATAAACCGGCGCATGGCGCCGTCGGGGATCAGTGTGCGCGCCGCAAAGGCATCTGCTTCGGCTTCTTGGGGAGTGGGTGGGGTATCTGTCGGCGTGACAATGTCGCCGGCGAGATACGATGCTTTGACGCCGTGCAACAGCAGGTGCCCGATGGTGTGGAAGAAGCTAAACCAAAACTGGTCGACCGTCCGGCGCGTGTCACTCAACTGCACGATGGTTTTGCCGTGATAACGATAGGTGGCGCCGTACACGCGTAGCCGTGGATAGGTCGGTACCTTGATGATCAGCACGCCCGCATTGGCACACAA
>DBCF01000099.1:0-1584 GCA_002292925.1 Roseiflexaceae bacterium UBA965
GCGAGAAAAATAATGATCCATGTCCGCTGCGTCCTCTGTGCGAGACAAATGATAATCCTTGTCCGCCACAACGAGATTTGCTCCGTTTGTCCAAATCATGACGTTTTGTCATGGGTCAAAAGGTGAAATATATGGTATGTATGATAGATACATATCGAAATCGTGGCGTATTCACTGATGCGCTGAGAAATACCGGCTACGTGTTTGTGAAATGGGCGTAGTCTAAGGTGCGAATACATGGGTATTACCCGTTGGCGACGGATTGTAATTATATGCTTCTGCCTGTGTGTCTGTTTCGCTATTCCAATGGGGAGCGTGCTGGCTGCCCAAATAGCTCCCTCTGCTGACGATAGCCAATCCCAGCCAATATCGCTCGCCGGCCAATGGCAGTTTTATTGGGGGCAATTGCTGACACCGGCAGACTTTGTAGCGATGTCGGACGATGAAATCGCTGGCGGCACCACCATCGCCGTGCCATCGAGTTGGGCGAGGCAGGTGTTGGGACCCGATGTGAATGCCGGCCAACCACTGCCAGTATTTGGGGTGGCCACCTATCGTAAACAGGTAGAACTACGCCCCGAACAGGTCGATACCTATCTGATGGTGACGCTCGACAGCGTCGGTTCGGCATATCGCATCTGGGTGAATGGCACACTCGTCGGCGGCTTGGGGACGATGGCAACGCACACGCCTACCAGTGATAATGACGCCGAGGTGCCCCAGATTCGTTTGAACCTGCTCAACATCACGCCCAAAACGCAGCAGCTTGATATTGTCGTGCAGGTATCCAATTATTCATTCCGTGAAAGTGGGATGTTTGGCGATATATTGATTGGTTCGCCGTATGCGACGGTACGGCATGTGTTTAATCACTACATCGTGCAAGATTTAGTGCTAATCGGTGTCTTTATTGTGGTGGGGCTCTATCATGCCATGATTTATCTGTTAAGTCGGCGCGATAGTGAATTGCTGTGGCTGGCGGGGGCCTGTTTGGCGGTGGCGGTACGTGCCATCTTGCTCAATAAATTCTTGATTCATTTACTGCTCCCAGATGTGCAATGGACGACGTTGATGTATGTGCAATACAGTGCGAGATTCATTGCATTATTCATGTATATTCAACTGATGCGCACCCTCTATCGCCAAGATGTCAATGTTATTGTCCACAAAATCTGCATAGCGGTGTTGCTGGGTGCGGTGCTGTATGTGATAAGCGTACCACCCCAAATTTTTACACTGACATTCAACATCCAAACCCTAATTATCGTGATTATTTTGTTTTATTATTTGTTTGTGGTGGGCTATACGTTGCATTTGCGTAGCCGCGAAGGTGCGCGGCTCAATGCATTAAGCATGGTGTTTATCATCATTGCTATCGTCCACGATTTTTATTTGTATACCAATCGCGTGCAATCAACTCAATTTGTGCCGTTTGCGATTTTGATGGCGTTATTGACCCAAGCGTTGATTATTTCGTATCGCTATACCCGATTCCAGCAACAAAATGTCTTGTTGGCCAAAAACTTACAAGATATCAATCGTAATCTCGAAGAAAAAGTCATCGCCCGCACTGATGCGCTCAAT
>DBCF01000099.1:1591-1848 GCA_002292925.1 Roseiflexaceae bacterium UBA965
GCCCGCACCGATGATCTCAACACCAGTAATGCCAAACTGGTGGCATTGACCAACCAACGGTCGCTACTGATGACCAATATTGCCCACGATATGGGGTCGCCGATGATTGGCGTGCAGTCATCGTTGCATGTGTTGACCACAGCGGCGTTGGATACACAAGAAACACAATACGTCTTCAAGGTGCTGACTGACCGCGTCAACTATGTGAAACAGCTGATTGATGATTTGTTTCGGCTAGGAAAACTCGAGTCACGGCA
>DBCF01000099.1:2010-2416 GCA_002292925.1 Roseiflexaceae bacterium UBA965
GATCGACGCCAGCTTTACCGTGTGCTCCAAAATTTGATTGACAATGCCGTGAAATATAGTCCTGATCCATCGACGCCGATTACATTAACCAGTGTGGTGCGCCAATCGGTTACCCCAGAATCAGTGCACTACGAATGGCGGGTCGAAGTGGTTGACCAAGGGATCGGGATTGCCGCAGAATACCTGCCGATGATTTTCGAACGATTTTATACCCGCAGTAGTGCATTGCAGGTGGGTAGTGGGTTGGGGTTGGCGATTTGCAAAGAAATCATCGAACGTCATGGCGGCGTGATCGGGGTCCAGAGTGCGCCAGACCAAGGGAGCGCGTTCTTTTTTACGCTGCCGCTAGTTACATAAGTGCTTCATACGTCCGAGCCACACGATGCATGTCTGTCGTTGCGAGATG
>DBCF01000099.1:2552-2688 GCA_002292925.1 Roseiflexaceae bacterium UBA965
CCAGCACCCTGCATGGAATGACGCCATACGAAGGAGGAAGTGTGAAGTATAAAGGATGAAGTGACGTACGAAATAATGAAATCACATCAATGCCTGCTCGATGCGCTAGCGTAACGACAATTTCCTCAACTTCCAA
>DBCF01000099.1:2839-2983 GCA_002292925.1 Roseiflexaceae bacterium UBA965
TGATTTCTGATGGTGCCGCTTTGCACCCCCAACTGCTCAGCAATCTCGGTATTTGAAAGGCGTTTGGCCAAAAATTTGGCGATTTGCTGTTCGGTACGGGTTAGGTCGTAGGTTTGAAAAAAGAGTGGGCTGAGTGATTTTTTA
>DBCF01000022.1 GCA_002292925.1 Roseiflexaceae bacterium UBA965
CTTGGGTTGATTCCGGGAGGTCGCTCCAAAGGTGTATCGCGATATCATTCATTACACGTTCCAATCACACAGGGCATCAATATAGGCTGCACTACCATCACGTAACCAGCCGTCAAGCTGGGCTTGGTCTTTGAGTTGTTGGCCTCGCAAACGGGTCACTTGCAAAAAATTAACCGTGGCATCGGGCAGTGCCGTCATATCGCCCCACAATTTTTCGAATTGTGCGACAGGATAGATGTCTTCTTGGCCATTACCCCAACGTTTTTTGACATCTTTGATGGTGACGTAGGTGGGCATGCGCGTCGCCATCGCCCGCACCGCCTGATTTACCCGCTCTGGATTTTGCATGATATCATCACGCGTTAAGCCAAACAGTGTCAGCATGCCATCAATGTCAATCCAATTGGTGAGGGTATTATAAAAACGCAACCCAAATTCGTCGGTGATACGTGGCATGGCAAGCCCTTCGACTAAGCGCACTTGGTCATCGACCCGGGCAAGACCACCGCCACGGTCATCCACCCGCCGCGCCGTGACTTCAAACGAAAAGGTTTGTTGCGACGCAATATGCAATCCCAGTATCGCAGGGTCTAACGTAGCCCCCAACGTATCAATGTTGTGCACCATCAAATAGCGCAGATTGGGATTGTTGTGGAGGAGTTGGGCCAGGGTGCCGTTGCGCAACATGTTGGGGACTTCAAACCAATGCCCCACGGGATGCATACATTGATTGGGCAGATTATCGGTGTAGTCAGCTCCTTCGCCTTGGGACCGGGCCCAGCCAATCAAGGCTGAATGCACACTTTGACGCATTTTTTGGGCTTGGGCGTCGAGAAGCTGGTGCGGAGTTTCTTCCCAGGCAAAGCGCAAATCACGGGTCATTGGCACAAACCGTAATCCCACCGCACGACCCTGTGACAATAGCACATCACCTGCGTAGCCCCATGAACGCCCATGTGACTGAGCAGTCATTTGGGCGTGACGTAATGGCACATCGGTCATATAGCTGGTGGTAAAGACATGCGCCGGTGCCGCACCAAACCGCCGGGCGATTTGTTGGCTTTTGGCGATATGGAGCTCGATAAAGGTGCGATGACGGCCAGCAAATTTGGCGAAGGGGTGGAGTGCTTTGACGACGCCGGCACCTTGCGTCCAGCGACTGCCTGCCCCACCTGCCAGCGACACCACCGCCACTTCGCCACGCGACAATGCCGCCTCACCGAGTCGGATTATTTCACCATCAGGGCGACCAGTCGCATCATTTACATCACCGAAGTCGACATCGCGGATGGTACTACTGGCGGGCAAGCGGTTTTGCATCAAACCAATCCGTCCAGCCCGCATGTCGGCGCGGATTTGTTCGTGGAATTCGCGATCAAAGCCGTTTTGATTCAAGGCAGCATACACTCGTGGTGCCTGGTTGGCCGGGCTACTAACATGGGGTAGCATCTGGTTAAACAACAATGGCACCACACGCGCTAATTCGGGGCGCGTCAAACAGGCAGCCCCAAAGTAATCAAGTTCACGGCGGCGGGTCAGGTTGAGATCGCGAGCCTCGGTACGCAACAGCCGTGGCATGTGCAAGGCGTAATAACCCACTGGCATTAGGCGTTGATCAGCCGGCAGCAATTCGGCCCACGTGCCCCGTTCATTGATAGCAAAATCATAGACCACGGGAGTCATTGCAAAGGGCAAGGCATCTTGGAGGGCCAAACGCTCGGCATCCATGATTTCTTGCAAGGCAGCTTGGGCTTCGGTTTTGATGGCTGGGTCGACGATAAAGCCCATCCCGCCACCCGACATCCCCCCCAGCATCCAAAAGCCCCAAAATTGCTCGCCAAACCGCTGTTGGGCGGCCCGAATCAGCCCTTCAGTATAGCGATTGGTAGCCCATGGGATGATAGTCTGCAACGGCCCCATGAAATTCCGGGTAGTAATCTGCCCCAATGCGCGCATATCGCCGGCCTTGAGGGCTGCAATCATCTCGGCCATCAACGCAATGGCGTCTTGGCGGGCATGCCATTCAGCCCCAGCACGGAGCAGATATTTTTCGGTGACCATTTCCAAAATTGGACCAACATTTTGAGCCATGCCGCCATGTACCAACACCAGACTATCTTGGAGCCGTTGGCGGGCGGCGGGGGAAATTTCGTCTGCATCCATCACCCGGTGTTGCGGCAACAAACGCCCGCGACTCACGCCGTATTCGGGGTCTGTTGGTTGTGCTTCGACACCAGTAATCAGTTTAATACCGGGCCAGACTCCGCCAGAGTCTTGCCAGCCACCACCTGAGCCCGCCAACCACTCGCCCAAAATCGCCCGGGCCGCCACCAAACGCCGCTCCGATTCTTGCAGGGCACCAGTGAGATTGACCGTCTGCCCTGTGGCGCGCATACAGACGCAAATCAAAGCGGCCAGCAGGTTGGTTGACACGGCCAAACGTGACCCTTTGGGGATATCGTTGACCGACGACACCAGCTCGAGCCCATGACCGGGGCCTACTAGACGCGCCAAGACATCAGCCAATGAGCATTGGGCACTTTCGAGGCCCGGCGGGATAATCCCGGCGGCAATCACCGCTCCTTTGAGCAATCCCATATAATCACGGCCAAAGTCAAATACTTCGCCCAGCTCGGCAATATCGGCAGTAACCCCCAAGTCGACACTCGTCAAGCGCAACAACGGCTCGTCAATCACCCGCAAATAGGCTTCGACGGGGGGACGAGTAGTGGCGTCACGCCCACGTACACACAAATCGACCGAGATATTGAGCACTTGGGCGCCGGCGGGGAAATCCATCCCCAAGAAAAAAATATCACTCCAGCCACTATGCGACAAATCCATCCGCACCGGCGTGGCTTCTTGCAAAATCGGAAATGCCTGATCGGCGTCACGGGTCAACAAACGGGGATGGATGCGCAACGGGTAGTCGGCAGGGTGCCCCATGCGAAACATCCATTGATTGCCTCGCACCGCCCGCACACTCTGGCGCACTTGGTCGGCCAAGGTCTGGAAGGCGAGTTGGTGATAAGCCGTCGCCAAGGCACTCGACAACGCATCAGACGGCGCCCGCATAAACGCAGCCACAAACAACGCGACAGCTTCTTCGAAGCGCCGATTTAACAAATGCACGTAGCCGTCATAGGGGACATGCGTTGCCTGGGCCGCAGGGTAATGTGCGGGCAAATAAAAGCGATGAATGGCATATAAAAAAAAGAGTGCCCGCACGCGTTCGTACAAATTGGTGCGTTGCTGGCGAAACTCCTCGAGTGCGTGGATTTCGCTCAACAACGTCTGATACGATGCATTGCCACACACCGATTCAAGGGCTGTATCACGCAACAGTGGGTCGTCAGCGATGATAATGGCGCATAGTTGCGACATAGATGCTCCTATTCGCTGCGGCGATGTAGTAATAATTCCACCAATGTCGCCATCACATCCTCACGATCAACACCATGGAGCCCCAAGGCCAATTGCGCCGTGAGTAAGCCGTATTTGGCGCCAGTATCGTAGCGTCGCCCGATATGCGCCAAGGCGAGGTAGCGTTCTTGGCGGGCGAGCTGATGAAGCGCCGGCGACAGTTGCAAAACATCGTCTGGCGCAGCGGCGAGATTAGCCGTCAATATATCAAAAATCCGCGGAGTCAACACATGCATACCAAACAAGCATAAATAGTGGCCAACACGTAAACCGGGGGTGAGTAGTTGCTGTTCGGCGGCGGTGGGGGTTGGTTTTTCGATGACTTGCTCGATCGTATACACGTTGGCATTGCCCGGAAGCGGCTGGCCGCCCACTACCCCGTAGTACGGCAACAAATGTTCACGCGACGACTGGACTGCAGAGACTGCGCAGTTTTCGGTCATTGCCAAATCAACGATCTGGCGGGCACAGCCACGTGATTCATTACTGAGGTAAATGTGATCGCCGACAAGGTGCAAAAACGGGTCGGTCCCCATCGCATCGCGGGCCATCAAAATCGCATGGCCATAGCCTTGGGGGTGCGCCTGCTCGACAAAGCGCAAATGTTTGGCGATATCGCTAACGGCATTGGTATATGCCGGTGCCATACCAGGCGCAACCACAATCACAATTTCGTCGATGCCAGCGTGCAAAGCTTCTTCGGCGATGATTCGGAGCAACGACTTGGTGACACCATCACGGTCGACGAGGCGTTGCAGTGGCAAGGCATGTTGTGCCGGTGAGGCAGCGGTGATTAAAGCGCGAGAAATACGCACGACACCCTCCATTTCACATATGCCGTTATTATACCAAAGTCACACTCGCTCTGTTCGAAAAAACAGGCCTACAAGATAGGTTTTTTACATTCAATTACGTATTTTTTTGTACAAAAACCACACAAACATGACAAAAAAACACATTTATTGCGCTGAAAAAAAGCACAATCGAGATTGTGTTATCACAATATTAGCGATACGACGCTTGACGAAGCTAGCGTCCACCTCTATACTGTAGGCGCTTGGCTATGGCGCCATTTCCGTGTGTAATTGCGACACATACGGCTATGAGGAGTATGATGTGATGCGATCCTTCGCACAATTTTTTGGTCCAAATGCAGGCTACGTACTCGAGTTATATGAACAGTACAAAAAAGACCCGGCATCGGTAGATGCGGAATTCCGGCAATTGTTTCTCGAAAACGCCCACTTGTTCGCTGATACTGATGCAACGGTACCGGTAGCAACTACCGCACCCCGTGATTCAGTCGACAACGTCCATGCGATTTCGGCCGCACGATTGATTCGTTTTATCCGCGAAATGGGGCATTTAGCCGCACATATCGACCCGCTCGGCAAAAAGCCGGTGGGTGACCCTAGTCTTGAATTGGGCTACCATGACATCAGTGAAGCTGATTTGCGTGGTTTGCCCGCATCGATTTTGCGCAGTCCACTCGAATCAGAATGTAGCGATGCACTCAGCGCAGTAAGCGCCTTACGGACCCTCTATTCGGGGAGTCTCGGATATGAGGCAGACCACATTCAAGTCTATGAAGAGCGCAAATGGATTCATGATTCCATTGAAACCCGTAGGTTTTTTTATGGGTACTCGGTACGTCGCAAGCGCGAAATTTTAGCTCGCCTCAGCGAAGTCGAAACCTTTGAGCGTTTTTTGCATACTACTTTTGTAGGCCAAAAACGCTTCTCCCTCGAGGGCTGCGACATGTTGATGCCCATGCTGGATTCAATTATCCGCAACGCGGCTGTCGCCGGCACCAAAGAAATCGTCATCGGCATGGCACACCGTGGCCGGCTCAACGTGCTCGCCCATGCCCTCGGCAAACCCTACAATCATATTTTGAGTGAATTCATCCTGGCCCATCGTGACGCCCACCACCCCGTGGTGCGTGAAGCCCACGGTTGGACAGGCGACGTCAAATATCATCTCGGTGCCCAACGCACCTTCCGCGAGAGTGGCGTCGAGCAGATGCCAATCACCCTCGCGCCCAACCCCAGCCACCTCGAATTTGTCAATCCCGTCGTGGCAGGTCGGGCCCGTGCTGTACAGGATGACCGCTTTGCCCATGGCGCCCCCGTGCGTGACCGCTCAGCGTCACTGGCCATCATCATCCATGGCGATGCGGCCTTCCCCGGCCAAGGGGTGGTTGCCGAAACCCTCAACATGTCGGACCTCGAAGGCTATAGCATTGGCGGGACGATTCATATCATCCTCAACAACCAAATCGGCTTTTCGACGGACCCCCACGATAGCCGCACGACACTTTATTCGAGCGACCTTGCCAAAGGCTTCGAAATCCCCATTGTGCATGTCAATGCCGATGATGTCGAAGCGAGTGTGGCCGCCGCCCGCATGGCGCTGGCTTATCGCAACGAATTCCACAAGGACTTTTTGGTTGACTTGGTGGGCTACCGCCGCTGGGGTCACAACGAAGGTGACGAGCCCTCATTTACCCAGCCATTGATGTATGCCCAAATCAGCCAACACAAAACCGTCCGTGAACAATGGGCCAATCGCTTGGTGGCAGATGGGATTGTCACGCAGGCTGAAGCCGATGGCATGGTGGCAGACTTGATGGCGAAGCTCAACGAAGCCAAACACCAAGCCGAAACGGATCCGGTCATGCCCACCAGCTTGACCCCGCCACCCGCAGGCTTGGCCCGTCGTACCCAGACTGCGGTCAGTGCCGAAAAACTCTACGAGTACAACACGCAACTACTCCGTGCGCCAGATAATTTCAGCATCAATCCCAAACTGGTACGGATGTTTGAAAAGCGCCGTACGGCTTTTACGCAAATCGGCGCCATCGATTGGGCTCATGCCGAAGCCCTCGCCTTTGCCTCGCTGATTGCCGAAGGCGTGCCGATCCGTATGACAGGCCAAGACAGTCAACGTGGGACGTTTAGCAATCGCCATTTGGTGTTGCATGATGTCGAAAACGGCCAAATTTATGCTCCCATCCAGCATTTACCCCAAGCCCAAGCAGCCTTTGCAATCTACAATAGTTCGTTGTCAGAAAACGCTGTATTGGGCTTTGAATACGGCTATAGCTCACATGCCCCCGATAGTTTGGTGCTCTGGGAAGCACAGTTTGGCGATTTCGCCAACGGCGCCCAAGTCATCATCGACCAATTCATCGTCTCTGGGCGCAAAAAATGGGGCTTACAGCCCTCGATGATTTTGTTGTTGCCCCACGGCTACGAAGGCCAAGGTCCCGAGCATTCGAGTGCCCGCTTGGAGCGTTTTTTGCAACTGGCGGCCGACGACAATATCCGCGTCGCCAACTGCACCACCGCAGCCCAATATTTTCATTTATTGCGCCGCCAAGCCATGCTCCGCACCGAAGACCCGCGGCCGTTGATTTTGATGACCCCCAAAAGCCTACTCCGCCACCCCAAAGCCGGCTCATCACTGGCAGATTTGACCGATGGGCGGTTTTATCGCGTGCTTGATGACACCAGCGCCAACGACCGCCGCAATCAAGTCGAACGTATCATCCTCTGCTCGGGCAAGGTGTATGTCGACCTCGTGAGTAGTGTGCCCCCCGAGCAAGCACCACACGTAGCAGTGATTCGTATCGAAGAGCTTTACAGCTTCCCAGCCGACGAACTCACGGCGATTTTGGCGGGCTACTCCAATGCCCGTGAAGTGGTCTGGATGCAAGAAGAACCACAAAACATGGGGGCGTGGAGCTACGTAGCCCCACGTATTAAAGCAATCCTTGCAGCCGATATACTGTTTAGCTATGTAGGGCGGGCACCATCGGCCAGCCCAGCCGAAGGCTCACAATCTGACCATGCCGAAGAACAAGAACGCATCATCAATAATGCGGTGTATAGTCCAATTCAATCGCAATCAATCATTGTGGCCTAACCGTACGCCATGGAGAATGCATCATGAACGTCGATATCAAAGTCCCGATTCTCGGTGAATCAATCGTCGAAGGGACCCTGGCCCGTTGGCACAAAAAAGTGGGGGATGCCATCAACGCCGGCGAAATCATTGCCGACCTCGAAACCGATAAAGTCAACATCGAAGTCAGTGCGAGTGCCGCTGGTGTCATCACCGCCTTGCACAAAAACGAAGGCGACAACGTGGCGGTCGGCGAACTAATCGCCAGCATTGACACCGCCGCTAGCGCCGCGAGCGCAACACCCACACCAGCGCCGGTGGCAACGCCTGCACCCGTCGCAGCCCCCGTCGCCAGCGACGCCCCCGCCACCCCGGTGGCCCGCAATGTGGCCGCCGATACCGGCGTCGATTTGCGTACCGTCAGTGGTAGCGGCCCCGATGGCCGCATCACCAAAAACGACGTCATCAAAGCAAGTGCTCCCGCACCCGTCGCGCCTGCGGCACCGGCTGCCGTACCAGCACCCGTCGTCGCCAACGGTAGTCGCCGTGAAGAGCGCGTCAAAATGTCACGCCGGCGCCAAACCATTGCCACCCGCTTGGTACAAGCCCAACAAACCGCTGCTATGCTGACGACCTTCAACGAAGTCGATTTGACGCGTGTGATGGACATCCGCAAACGCAAAAAAGATAGTTTCAAAGAGCACAATGGCGTCGGTCTCGGCTTTATGTCGTTTTTCACCAAAGCCACGGTCAGCGCCCTCAAAGCCTTCCCGGCCATCAATGCCGAAATCCAAGGCGACGAGATTCTCTACAAGTATTTCTACGATATCGGCATCGCCGTATCGACCCCCGACGGTTTGGTCGTGCCCGTATTGCGCGATGCCGACAATTTGAGTTTCGCTGGCATCGAAAAAGGCATCGAATCCCTCGCCAAACGGGCCCGCGACAACAAACTGGGCCTCGCTGATTTGACGGGCGGCACCTTTACCATCACCAATGGTGGCGTGTTTGGCTCGATGATGTCGACACCCATCCTCAATATGCCTCAAGTGGGCATTTTGGGGATGCACAAGATTCAAGAGCGCGCCATGGTCATGAATGGCCAAATCGTGATTCGCCCGATGATGTATATCGCCTTGTCGTACGACCATCGCATCATCGATGGCGCCGCGGCTGTGCGCTTCCTTGTGCATATCAAAGACTTACTCGAAGATCCCGATAGCTTGTTACTCGAATTCTAAACGGTAGCCTGCTCGAACAATTAAACCCCCTCGACATCATAGTGATGTCGAGGGGGTTTTGTACTACGACGCAACTTAGGCGCGATCGTTGAGAGCGGCCACACCAGGCAAAACCCGTCCTTCGAGGAGCTCGAGCGAGGCACCGCCGCCGGTGGAAATATGGCTAACTTTGTCGGCGAGGCCCATTTGTTCGATGGCAGCCACCGAATCACCGCCACCGATTACGGTTTTGGCGCTACTGTCGGCCAAGGCTTGGGCCACGGCGCGGGTGCCACCGGCAAAGGCCGGCATTTCGAACACACCCATCGGACCATTCCAAATGATGGTCTTGGCTTGGGCGATTTCGGCGGCATAGCGGGCTTGGGTGTCTGGCCCGATATCAAGGATGCGCCAGCCGGGGGTGACGGCATCGATACCCACCACTTGGGTGGCGGCATCAGCGGCAAATTTGTCGGCGACGACGGCATCGGTGGGCAACAGCAATTTGGTACCGCGGGTGGCCGCCAAGTCGATCATACGTTTGGCCAAATCGAGGCTAGCGGTCTCGACCAACGAGTCACCCATGGCATAGCCTTGTGCCAACAAAAAGGTGTTGGCCATGCCGCCACCAATCAACAGGGCATCGACTTTGCTGAGCAGGTTTTCGATGACGCCGATTTTGTCGCTGATTTTGGCGCCACCAATGATGGTAATAAACGGACGCTGGGGAGCTTCGAGCGTGCCGGCCAAGGCATCGAGCTCACGTTCCATCAACAACCCAGCCACTGCCGGCAACAAATGCGCCACGCCGGTGGTTGAAGCATGGGCGCGGTGGGCAGCCCCGAAGGCGTCATTGACATAGATGTCGCCGAGCTGGGCATATTCTTGGGCTAGTGACACGTCATTGGCTTCTTCACGGGCGTCGAAACGGGTATTTTCGAGCATCAACACTTGACCAGGCTGCAAGGCCTGAGCAACAGCCAAGGCGGCGGCGCCAGCGACGGCATCGGTGGTCAGCACTGCGACACCCATCAATTTGGTCAAATGAGCAGCCACCGGGCGCATACGCAAATCTTCGACTACTTTGTTTTTGGGGCGTCCCAAATGGGACATCAAGACCACGGATGCACCATGATCGATCAAATAGCGGATGGTGGGGATGGCCGAACGGACGCGGGTATCATCGCCCACGACGCCGTTTTCAATGGGCACATTGAAGTCGACCCGTACCAATGCTCGTTTGCCTTGCCATGCCACATCACGGATTGTTTGTTTGTTCATCGTCCCTATATCCTTTATTGCACAACCTGACACAAGTATACGCCAACCTGCCGTGGTATGATAACAGAAAGCGGAAAGGAGCTGTCGTGTCACATCAATTTGTTTTGACGCATCTCGAAGAAATCAGCGATATCCAGGCGACGGTGCGCATTTATAGCCACCCCAGTGGAGCCCAACTCGTATCAATCCACAACGACGACGAAAACAAGTGCTTTGGCGTGTCGTTTCGTACATTGCCCGCCAATTCTAACGGCGTGGCGCACATCCTCGAACACTCGGTGTTGTGTGGCTCGAAACACTTTCCCGTCAAAAGCCCCTTTAACGAACTCCTCAAAGGATCGCTCAATACTTTTTTGAATGCGATGACTTACCCCGATAAAACCATCTACCCCGTGGCCAGTACTAACCTCAAAGATTTGTACAACCTCGTCGATGTCTATATGGATGCCGTGTTTCATCCGCTTATCAGCGAAGACACGTTACGTCAAGAAGGCTGGCGTTATGAATTCGACGAAGCGGGTAAACTCATCTACAAGGGGATTGTCTACAACGAAATGAAGGGGGCCTCGGGCACTGCCGAGCGCGTACTCGGCAAAGCCTTGAGCCACGAACTCTTCCCCGACACCATTTATGCCAATGATTCGGGTGGTGACCCGCGGGTGATTCCCAGCCTGAGTTATGCTGAATTCACTGACTTCCATGCCACCTACTACCACCCCAGCAACGCCTTGTTGTATTGGTATGGTGATGATGACATCGAAACGCGGCTTGGGCACCTCGAGCCTTATTTGGCCAATTTCACGGCACAACCAGCGCTCGCCCCCATCGCCAAACAAGCGGCGTGGAGCGCACCCCGTACTGCCAATTACCAATACCCTGCTACTGCCGACGAGCAACGCCACCATGTGTTGCTGGCCTGGATGATTGACCGAGACTTTGATGATGCCGACAACATGGAACTCATGATTGTCGACCACACGTTGCTCAATGATGCCGTCGCCCCGCTACGCAAACACTTACTCGACAGTAATTTGGGCGAAGACCTGAGTGGCGGTGGGTTTGGCAACAATCTGCAGACCTATTTCGCGCTCGGGCTCAAAGGGGTTGCCCCCGAAAATGTCGCCTTAATCGCACCCCTCGTGCGTGATGCCATTGCCAAAATCGTCACGGACGGGGTTGACCCTGCCCAAATCCAAGCGTCGATCAACACCATCGAGTTCGATTTGCGCGAGCGCAACACCGGTGGATTCCCGCGCGGATTGGCCTTGATGATTGGTTTGGCCAATCAATGGTTGTATGGGCTCGACATCCTCAACGCCTTGCGCTATGAATCAGCCTTAGCCACCGCCAAACAACGCCTACAAGATCCACAACGCATCGGGCAATTGCTGCAATCGTTCTTGGTCAACAACCCGCACATGCTCGAGTTGGTGGTGGCACCAGATGCGACCCTCAATGACCGGCTCGATGCCCAAGAAGCGGCCGAACTCGTCGCGGTCGAGGCAACCCTGACCCCCGCCCAACGCGATGAAATCAGTGCGGCAGCTCAACGCCTAGCCGACTGGCAAGAGACCCCCGATAGCCCCGAAGCGCTGGCCACATTGCCCCGCTTGACCCGTAACGACCTCGACCCACTTGTCAAGGTCACGCCACTCGTGCATGCGCAGATTGGCACCATTCCTGTCAGTGTAGCGCCCCTGTTTACCAGCGGCATCATGTATGTCGATATGGGCTTTGATTTGCGCAATTTGTCCGCAGAGCTCATCCCCTATCTGCCGCTGTTTGTCGATGCGCTCATCGAAACGGGCGCTGGGCAATACGATGCCGTCAGACTGTCGCAACGTATCGGCACCTATACCGGTGGCGTATCGGCGACGACCATGGCTGGCACCAATCGCCAGACCAACGAGTACTTTGCGATGTTGTTGGTGCGGGGCAAAGCCACCAGCGCCAACATTGGTACGTTGCTCGATATCATGCGTGACGTCAGTGTGGCAGCCCATCTCGACAACCGCGAACGGATTTTGCAACTCATCAAAGAAGACAAAGCGAGTCGCGAAGCGCGGATTTTGCCATCGGGGCACGCTTTGATTAATTCGCGGCTACGAGCCCGCTACGGTGTCATCCAAAGCTTCAACGAACTGCTGGGTGGCGCGAGTTATATCAATTTCATTCGCGGCTTAGCGGCCACTGCCGACGCCCAGTGGGATGATATCCATGCCAAGCTGGTGGCGATTCGCGATGCAGTGATTACCCAAGCTGGATTGCGCTTCCATGTTACTTGTAATACCGAATTAGCACCTGTAGCAATCGAGGCATTCACCCAGATTGCCGAGACAATCCCCAATCGCCCCGCCACGCCGCAATCATGGACGAGCTTGACAATGCCCAGCAACGAAGCATTGCTGGTACCAGCCCAAGTCAATTATGTGGGCGTAGCAGCCCCGCTCAGTGCCATCGGTTACCAGTGTAGTGGCAGTGATATTGTGGTCAATCGTCACCTCAGTCGTACGTTTTTGCATGAACAAATCCGCGAAAAGGGTGGTGCTTACGGTGCGTTTAGCGTACTCGACACCCGCAACGGAATCGTGTCGATGTTGTCGTATCGTGACCCCAATATCAGCAAAACCCTCGAAACCTATGCCCAAGCTGGGCGCTATTTGACCCAGCTCCAGCTTGACGACGACGCCTTGTTGCAAGCCATTATTGGCGCCGCTGGTGATTTGGATGGCTATCAATTACCCGATGCCCGCGGCTTCACGGCATTTATCCGGTCGTTGTCTGGTGATGACGACACGTACCGTCAACAAATCCGCACCCAAGCGTTGCAGGTCACCATCAGTGATTTTGCACGGTACGGTGAAGCGTTGCAGGCCCTCAACACCCATTGGCAACGGGTGGTACTGGGCGGTGACGCTGCCATCCAACAAGCAGTCGCCAGCGATGCCGGCTTGTTTACGACAATGACCAACTTGGTATAAAAGGAGCTTGCATGGAACGTTTTGTGATTGAGGGTGGGCACCGGTTGAGCGGCACCATCCGCCCCGCTGGCAACAAAAACGCAGCCCTGCCCTTATTGGCGGCAACTCTGCTCACCAGTGAACCGATTATTTTGCGCAACATGCCCGAAATCGGCGATGTGGTCACCAAACGCGCCTTGCTGGGCGGGTTGGGTGTGCACATTTCGCCGGCCGGTGACCATAGTTGGCGCTTTCATACCCCCGAAATCCGCAACGACAACCCTGACCCGGCCTTGGCGCGGCGCATTCGCACCTCGATTTTGCTGGCGGGGCCGTTGCTGGCCCGCCGCGGTCACGTGCGCTTGCCCCGCCCAGGGGGCGATGCCATCGGGCGCCGCCGCCTCGACACCCACTTCCAAGCGCTCAAGGCGCTGGGGGCCATGATCGAAATCACCCCCAGCGAATATGTGCTGACCTGCCACAAACTGCACGGCGCCGATATTTTCCTCGACGAAATGAGTGTCACCGGCACCGAGCAAGCGATTTTGGCGGCTGTCTTGGCCGAAGGTGACACCACCATCGCCAATGCCGCCTCAGAACCGCACATCCAAGATTTGTGTCACTGCCTCAACGCCATGGGTGGCAAAATCAGCGGCATTGGCACCAATCTGCTCTGCATCACCGGCGTAAGCTCGCTCCACGGCGCCGAATACGAAATCGGCCCCGATTACATGGAAGTGGGCTCGTTTATCGGGCTGGCCGCCGTCACCGGCAGCGAAATCCGCATCGCCGGCGCTCGCCCCCGTGAACACCGCATGACCAAATTAACGCTGGGACGCTTGGGGGTGCATTGGCGCGAAGAAGGCGACGATATCATCGTGCCGGGTAATCAAGAATTGCGCGTCCAAGAAGATGCCCACAACGCCATCCCCAAAATCGAGTCGATGCCGTGGCCGGGCTTCCCCGCCGACCTCATCAGCATCGCGGTGGTGGTGGCAACTCAAGCAAGTGGCACGGTGCTCATCCACGAAAAGCTGTTTGAGAGTCGGTTGTTTTTTGTGGATCGCTTAATCGGCATGGGCGCCAAAATCGTCTTGTGTGATCCGCACCGTGTGGTGGTGGTGGGTGCCGCCAAATTGTTTGGCGAACCCGAAGGCTTGCCCAGCCCCGACATTCGGGCCGGTATGGCCTTGTTGATTGCCTCGCTGTGTGCCCGTGGCAAAAGCGTCATCCACAACATCGCCCAAATCGACCGTGGCTACGAATCAATCGAACAGCGCTTACAAGCATTGGGGGCTCGGATTGAACGCGCGCGTGGCTAATGCCATCAGCACGGCCAGCATCATTGGCGCAACGCTGATGCTTAGTCGCATGTTGTTGCTTCTCTTTGCGGCCCGCCCCGACAACGTGGGGGTGCAGGTGGTATTGTGGCTGTCGCAGTGGCTTTATCTGCCGTTTGGTTGGCTCGATGCCGGCCAACCAGTGTTTGGGGCGCGCTTCGAACGGGGCGCGCTCCTCGCCGCACTCATCTGCATCGTCATCACCTGGCGCCTCAACCGCGCACCAACACCCCCGGCGTAGCCTGCCTATTCACCTTCCATGCGGTTATATTTTTTTATGGAAAAAACGTACTGGGTGAGCGGTGAATAAACAAAACCGCCTCACGCACCATGCGCGAGGCGGAAATGAAACTACACCCCCATTTAGTCAGTCGTCGAATGGCGACGGGCTAATTCGGCCATAATCATGTCGAGCGACACACCTTGGTTGGTGAGCAACACGAGGGCATGATACAAAAAGTCGGCAGTTTCCCAGGTCAACTCGGCATCCGAATTGTTTTTGGCGGCGATAATCATTTCGGCCGCTTCTTCGCCGATTTTTTTGCCGATGCGGTCAACGCCACCCGTAAAGAGCTTGGTGGTATACGAGCCTTCGGGCATTTGTTGCTTGCGTGCGACCACCAAATCAGACAAGCGCCCCAACATACTCAGCGGTGGCACGCGTTGATCGCTGGTTTGACCATCGATTTGCCAAGCAAAACACGAGGGTGTGCCGGTGTGGCAGGTCGGACCGATGGGCAATGCCAGCACCAACAAGGCATCGCTGTCGCAATCACGGCGGACTTCCACAAAGCGCAAGAAATTGCCCGATGTTTCGCCTTTGACCCACAGTTGTTGGCGACTGCGACTAAAAAACGTCACATTGCCACTCGCTTGGGTTTGGGCCAGTGCATCGGCATTCATGTAGCCGAGCATCAAGACTTCGCCGCTATGGGCGTGTTGCACAATGGCAGGAATCAACCCATTGGCGTCGTAGAGTAGTGTCATAGATTAATGCCTAAAATGACGGCGGCCAGTACAAATCATGGCTACGCCGAGGCGATTGGCTGCGGCGATGACGTCGTCATCACGCATTGAGCCACCTGGTTGCACGATGGCGGTGACACCGGCGGCAGCGGCCGTCTCGATGCCATCGGGGAATGGGAAGAAGGCATCGCTGGCCATTACACAGCCTTGCAACGAAATCCCAGCCCGGCCGGCTTTTTCGACGGCAACGCGGGCACTATCGACCCGACTCATCTGCCCCGCCCCCACCCCCAACGTGCGGTTAGTCGCAGTATACACAATTGCGTTGGACTTGACATGTTTGACTACCCGCCAAGCGAAATGCAAGGCGGTTAATTCATCAGCTGTCGGTTGGCGTTGCGTCACACAATCCCATGATTCACCTCGGGGCAATTCGCGATCGGGTTGTTGTACAAGAAACCCACCTGGCACCGAATGTACCAACGCCTGCTGGTCGGCGGCAATGGACCGTTTGGCAATCACCAAGCGGCGGTTCTTTTTTTGTTGGAGCAACGCCAAGGCGTCTGGATCAAAGGCCGGTGCGATGATGATTTCGGAGAAAATCTCGTCAATCGCCTGTGCCAACGGCAAATCGAGCGTGGCATTCAAGGCAATTACACCACCAAAAGGTGCTTCGCGGTCGGTAGCGAAGGCCCGTTGCCAGGCCTCGAGGGGCGTGGCACCAATCGCCACGCCACACGGATTGGTGTGCTTGACGATAGCGAGGGCGACCCCTTCGCTGGGGTCGAATTCTTCGATGAGCTCTTGGATGGCGGCAATATCGAGAATGTTGATATACGACAGTTCTTTGCCATGCAACACCTGGAAGATGTCGTCGAATGCGCCGTACAAGGCCCCTGCTTGATGGGGGTTTTCGCCATAGCGCAACACCCGGGTCTGGGGCACATGGATGGTGAGTGCATCGGGCAAACTTTTGGCGGGGGCGAGGTAATTGGCGATGGTGGCATCATACGCCGCCGTATGGGCATAGGCCTTGGCAGCCAAGGCTCGGCGGAATTCGAGTGGCACGTCGCCTTGTTGGAGTGCGTGAATAATCGCATCATAATCATCGGGTGACACCACCGGCAACACCGAGGCGTGGTTTTTGGCACTGGCGCGAATCATCGCCGGCCCACCGATATCGATTTGTTCAATGGCTTCATCATTCGTCACCCCTGGCTTGGCAATGGTTGCCGCAAAGGGGTAGAGGTTGACTGCCACGATATCAATCGGGATTATTTGGTATTCTTGTAATGTCTGCATGTGACTAGCCAAATCACGGCGCGCCAAAATGGCACCATGGATGGCGGGATGGAGGGTTTTGACACGGCCATCGAGAATCTCGGGGAAGCCAGTCAACTCACTAACCCCATGCACCGCAATCCCAGCTGCGGCAATAGCCGCTTTGGTATTGCCTGTCGAATAAATTTCGACACCGAGTGCGACTAATTCCCGCGCAAAATCAACAATCCCTCGTTTATCCGATACGCTGAGTAATGCGCGCATGAATTATGCATCCTTGATACGGCGCTTGCGCGTCACGGGAACAATTTTGTTGGTCTTGGGGGGGCGCCCAGTACGAATCATTCGCAAGGCGTGAACCAAAGCCTCCAAGGATTTGTCAGCCCAGCCATAAATCGTGGGGCGACTCTTGTCCAACGCAATCGCAATTTGGGTCACATTTGTGCGATAATCAGGGTCGAATGTCGCGAGATGCACCCGAGCGGTGGCAATAATTTGCTGGATTTCGTCTGGGGTGAGATCGAGGTCAGCAATTAACTTTTTAGCACGGCGATTCTGCTCAAGATTCTCCATCTCCGGCTCCACTTTCTTTTACATCAAACGAGTTTCATGACTTCGTTAATTATTGTACAATATAATTGTTTGTATATGCAAATGATTTTGTAAATGATTAACCATCTCTTCATATTTTGACTGGCACAGGCGCAAGGAGCTACGATGTCGGATAGTATTGCCGGAAGATTACGTCAACACGAATCATTATTGCACATCAGCAACGCGATGACTGCGCAATTAGATATCACCGAATTATTGTCATTAGTCATCAATGCGGCAGTGGATCTTCTTGCGGGAAATGCCGGTCTGATTGCATTACGCGATGAATCAGGTCAGTTGCACATTAATGCAGCTGCACACATTCCTAGCGAACGTTGGTCGGCATTTTTGTCGTTAATTGAACATTACAATAATCCCAAATACACCAGTGTCGAAAATGATTTACAGGAATTACGTTTACTTGTGAACATGCCACTCCGTCACGTCAACGCACTTGCAATGACTTATCACGGTACGCATATCGGGGTGATTTTGGTATTTCGGGCAGCCGTGAATGTGGCATTTAGTGACGAAGAGCAACAATCACTCGCGGCATTTGCCAATCAAGCAGCCATCGCCGTCACCAACGCGCGACTCTTTCAATCATTGGTACGTGAAAAACAACACCTCGCCGCGATTGTCGAACAAAGCATGGACGGCGTAATGATTCTCGATGCCCGTTGGCGTATCGTGACATTTAATCACTCGATGGAACAATTCACCGGTTGGCCGCGTGACGAGGCCAATGGACGACCCTGCGCCGAAGTCGTAGGCATCGAGACCAGCACTGGCGAAAACTTATGTCGCATCGATTGTCCGCTCCAACGCCCCCATGTGGGATCGATTACCCAGGCCGAGGGGTGGATTACGGCCTGTGACGGGCGGCGCCGCTACATCCAAAGCAGCTACACCATCCAACGCGATGCCCAAGAAGTATTTGTCGGCGCAATTGTCAATGTGCGTGATATCACGCAA
>DBCF01000127.1 GCA_002292925.1 Roseiflexaceae bacterium UBA965
CTTTTATGGTGCGCACGAACATGCTGTTCGTGCGCATAAACACCCTATGAACAGCAATGACAGATCGCTCATTTTGGGCGTTGACGGTGGTGCCAGCAAAACAGTGGCACTCCTTGGTGATGCCCAAAGTGGCGCGATTATTGGTCGCGGGCGGAGCGGCGGGAGCAACTTCCATGCCCACGACAAAACGGCAGCCTTTGCTGAGCTCGAAAGTGCCATCGCCAAAGCATTTGTGGATGCGGGATTACCCCGTCAGCCGGTGCAGGCGTTGTGTGCCGGCTTGGCAGGGGTAAGTCGCCCCGAAGACGAAGCAATGGTGGCATCATGGGTGCGCCAGCGTGGCATCAGTCAACGCTTGCTCATCGCCAACGACGGCTGGTTGGTGATTGCTGCAGGTACCCCCGATGGCATCGGTATCGGTGTGATTTGTGGTACTGGTTCGATTGCCGTGGGGCGTGATGCGGCGGGTACGATGAGTCGGGCCGGCGGGTGGGGGTATTTGTTTGGCGACGAAGGCAGTGGGCATGATTTGGCGATTATGGCCTTGCGTGCCGCTGCGTGTGCTGCCGATGGTCGTGGCCCTGCCACTGAATTATTGCCGGCATTGTTACGCCATTGGCAGCTTCAGCTCCCCGAAGATTTTATTACGTTTTTGTATGGGTTGGCTGACCCACGCCCAATGCTTGGTGATGTTGGCCCACTGGTGATTCGTGTTGCCGAAGCAGGTGATAGTGTCGCATTAGATATTGTGCAACGTGCGGGCAATGAGTTGGCTCGGGCGGTGATGGCGGTGCAACGTACCTTACAGCTTGCAAATCCTGTGCCGATTGCCCTGGCAGGAAGCATGATTGTCCATGGTATGCCCTTGCAACAGGCCTTAGCGAGCGCATTAGCACAGCAGGGCCTTATTGTGCAAGCGACCCCCGTGATTGACCCCGCCGAAGGTGCCTTGCGTTTGGCGTGGCGGATGACCCACGCTCCCACGGCGTTTACGGGTGAATGGCACTAAATCTGCGTGAATGATGACTCGTATGGTATGGGGGTGATTGATTGTATACCCGCAATCAATCACCCCCATACTATTGTTGGTTTATATTGAAATTTTAGTGTAAAAAATGTAAGTAAAATAATAAAATTTATATATTAATTGGTAATAAAAACAACAAATAAACAGCTAATTACTACGAAAAAAACGAAAAAAAAGTCAATTTAACATATTTTATTTAAAATTACGAAAAATAACCGAAAAATTACCAGAAATATAGTGCACAAAATTTTGAAATATTGTTATAATTAACTAACAATAAAGATTGTGAATGAATATGCAATCTTTCAATTGTGTAGTTTGAAAACCATTATTGTATTGGCATAGATAGGGGCACTGGGGTGAGCATTGCCTTGAAATTAAGCATATTTGGGATTGGGGTAAGTATATGGTTGGGTGCTGTGGCGTTGTTAATGGGGCAATATGTCCCAACACGTCAGATATATGATCAGACCCATAGTGATACGCGGCGCGTTTTTCCGAATGCATATGCAATTGAAATCACCAAAGACGCATATCATCGGGTATTTCGCTGGGTACCACAAAGTGGGATAATCCAAATATTCGCCAAGCCAAATCGGGGTTTGGCGGTTATCGCAATTGATGTAAATGCGGCACCGTTACCGGTGTCGCCTATGCCAAAATTCGTGGTCACGATGGCAGGGCGTGAAGTAGTGATGCCGGTGCATGCAGGTTGGCGTCGCTTGTTTTTTTTGGTGCGTCCGCCTGACCTGACGAATGGATATACGACATTTGCGTATCACGTACGCAACACCGCGATTACAGATGAGCGTGGCGCACTTGGGTTTGCTTTGCATCGGGTGATTGTGATGCCAACGCGTCTAGTTGTCATCGATTGGTCGTGGTTGGTCTATATTGGGCTGATCGGTCTGTTGGTGTCAGGGCTATGGTATCGCTTGCGCCTGCCATTGGTGGGATTAGTGGTGATAGGTGGACTCTGTATCATAGGGGTTCGTTATTTTTTGCCGTTCCAAGAATGGTATCTGCCAACACAATGGGGGGTGCTGGCGCTGATTACATATCCGACCGTGTTGTATTGTGTGCGCCCATGGTGTCGCCCCCGGGAATTAACCGCATTACAAATGGCTGTTGCCATTGGATTGGGTGTGGCGGCCTTGCGTTGGGCAACGCCGTTGGGTTTGATTGTATTGGCCATTGTCTATTTATGGGGGCCACGGACATTTACCGTAACGCATCCCTTGCAACACGTGCCGAGCAAAACAGAACAATGGCTATTACCGGTATTTATCGTATGTGCAATCATTGTACGGTTTTGGGACTTGGATGTAATGGGGATGGGGTTGTTTCGTGATGAAGCCCGGCACGGTGTATTGGCTGATCAAATAAATCAAGGCAAGTATTTTGTTTATAGTGCGTGGGCCAATTTGCCTGCAGGGTATTTTTATTTGTCGGCATTGCCACTCGCGCTATTTGGGCATTCTCCGTTTGCGATTCGGTTTGTGGCAGCGGTAGCCGGGGTAGTGACGGTGCCAATCGTGGCGTGGGTCGTGCGTCCGTTATGGGGGCGTCAGGTGGCATTGGTCGCTGCAGCATTGGTTACGATGTCGTTGTGGCATATCAGTATTAGTCGGATGGGTTTTCCGATTTCATTAGGGCCATTAGTGACATTAATTGCGATAGGCGCCGTTGACCGCAGTTTGCGTTTTGATCAACGTATTTGGTCACGGTTAGGGTGGGCTGTATTGTGTGGCGCCATGATGGGGAGTATGACATTAATCTATCATTCGGCCCGACTCATGCCATTGGTGATTGGGGTATTTGGGGTGGTATTTGTGTGGCAACGGCGATTACCGTGGCGTACACTCGTGTGGGTTGTTGGGATGATTTTGTGTGTCACGCTAGTGGTGGCGTTCCCGATTGTGCGTTATGCCTTAGTCGAATCAAATGGATATTGGCGACGTATCGAAGCGACCTCACTGACCTTTTGGGCAAATCTCAATGGTCAATGGTGGGGTATGGCACACGTGCATAATCTGATTTCATATGCGGGAATGTGGTTTGTACAGGGTGATAGCAATCCGCGACAGTATAGTTATGGGTTGCCCCAACTCGATATATTGGCAGGGAGTGGGTTTTTGTTTGGGCTCTGGTTGTGGTGGCAACACCGCCGTGATTTGCTGACCCTTGCAGTTGGGGTGTGGTTTGGGGTGACCATATTGCCGGGGATTTTGAGTGTCGATGCGCCACATGCCTGGCGTAGTGCCGAAAACATCACCCCGACGCTGATAATGGCTGCATGGGGGATTGTTGCGGTGGTACAAGCTATTCCGCTCCGTCAATGGCACTATTGGTTGTTGACGGCAACGATTGCCGGGGTTATTTATAGTGGTGGTACCTATCGTGCGATTCAGCATACGCCAATCGCCTATGATGCGTTTGATGGCAATACCAGCGCTGCGGTCCAAATGGCAGTGCAATTGAACGAACCAGGGACACGACTGGGTGTGGTGTCCGCATTATACAAAACAGATGTAGGGAAGTTTTTGTTGCTCAATACGTCGGTATTCCCGGTATCAACGACAATTCTGCAAGAGCCGATTACTGAAAAGCGTCAAATTGTGATAACGAGCGCTAATACCGCTGTAAATTGGCAAGCGCCACATTTTACCTATGCGGCGCATGATCCATGGGGGCGTTTGAGTTATCGTGTGTTGTGTCGCGGTGATTGTGACGCCGTCGCAGCGTTGATTACGCAGACACAAACGGGAACAAGCGGGCGATAGCTGCCGCGTCAAGTGGCGATCCGTATTCGCATCCTTCAAACGCTTCAGCGTAGCGGATTGTGGCACCGCGCACAACTCCATAGCTTGCAATGAGTTTGTGGCGGTAGCTGTGTGCGTCGCGTTGTAGGCGTTGTTCGAGGCGGGTGCGTAGCCACGTGTGACGTTCACTGGCGTTCAGCGGGACTTGATCGAGGTAGCCGCCATTCCACGGCAGCCACTCATAGACTTGTGATACATGACAGTCGAGCATGGCGACTTTGGCATCGACGGTGGTATCGATGGCGACAACCACATCTGGCGCAAATGGCGTCGGTTTTTGAAATGTGTCACTGACATAGGCGATTACCGGGTTGTACATTAGATTTGGTACCCCAGCCCGCACATTAGGTACGGTGACCATATAGGCTGCATCTTGGATGAGTTGAGCAGTGTAGCGGTGGTCGGGGTGGTAGTCATTGGGGCGGGGTGATAGAATCAGATCTGGTTGGTAGGTACGGATTAGATCGATGATTTGATGGCGGATGGTGAGGCTCGGTAAAATCTCGCCATCATGATTATCGAGGATAACGTATTCAATGCCGATGACTGCGGCAGCTGCCAGTGCTTCGGCATGGCGGCGTTGTGCCAAGCGTCCGCCCCCCATTTCGTGATGCCCAGCGTCACCATTGCTGACGGATACAAAACAAACCCGATCACCACGTT
>DBCF01000148.1:0-174 GCA_002292925.1 Roseiflexaceae bacterium UBA965
GAGCATCGCCATCGATACCAGCAATACCACCAATTCGATGGCAAATACAGTCACATACCCTGCCAATTTATTACCAGCACCATAGGTGACCACGTCGCGCACTACTCCACTCAACAGCGTGCCACCGAGGCGGGCCAAGGCGTCAGCCACGCCCCAGGCACCGATAAACAAGCC
>DBCF01000148.1:193-5641 GCA_002292925.1 Roseiflexaceae bacterium UBA965
GATTTGGCCGGCGATAGTCATATCGAGCATCAACGCCAGATTGGCGGCAGTCGAGATCCCTGTACCAAAGCCAAACAACACCAAACTAGGAATCAATACCCCAACTTGGTGCAATACGCCGGCCAGCATAATCCCGATCAATCCTAGGGCAGCGAAGGCAGCCCCCACTTGGGCGGCGCGTTTGAGACCGTACCACAGCGTCAATCGATTGGTAACCAGCAACCCCACCAATAATGCCACCCCCCAAATCGAGGTATAGCGGGTGGTATTGGCTGGCGATACGCCAAATACATCAGCAGCATATGGTTCAAGCAACACGTCTTGACCGAGCAACGCAATCAGCAATAGCATTAAATAAACAAAAAAGTAGCGCGCTTGGGGGTTTTGGGCGACCATCCGCAACGTCGCTCCCATGCTGATGCGTTTTTCGAGGGGAGTCGCCAAATAGCGCGGCTCAAGCCCGATCAAGCCCAACAATCCAATTGTCAGCGCCATGCCAGCAATCACTTCAAATGCCGTAATCAAACGGGCGTGACTATAGGGTTCGATACTACGAGCTAAGGTAATCCCACCAATAATCATGCTCAAAATCAACACAAACCACATCACCCCTACGGTGCGGGCACGTTGACTTACTCCCGATAATTCGGTGGCGAGTGATAAGTATGACACGGTGGCAAAATTAAACCCAAACCCCCACGCCCCAAACGCCACAAACCCTAGCGGCACGCCCCACCAGATGCCCTCATGGATGGCAAAGGCGGCTTGGGGAGTCAAGGCCGAACCGCCGGCACACAACACCAAGCCAATCATGATATAGGGTGTGCGCCGCCAGCCCCACAGCGGGTAGCGTTCACTCAGTGACCCAATCCACATTTGCATGGGCGACAATATATAGGGCACGGCAATCAACAACGCCACCAGCGTCGCCGAAATCCCCAGCTCGCTTATCATGATGCGGTTCAACGTGCTATTGATCGGCAACAACGTCAAGGCAACCGCCACATGGATAGCACTTAACCGGAGTAACTGAGATGTACGCATGGCAAATCCTTTGGTAACAACACTTCTTGTATTGTACCGTGTTTACCGATCGCTGTGCACCACAAATCAGCCATTTATCCCATTCTAATGCCAAACTCTAACCGACCGGTCAGTAGCCCACCCCGTTTAGCGCACCAAAATTCCTGGCCGTTCAACCACCACCCCAGCCACGCTGGTCGCAATCATCGGCCATTGCCCGGTGGTCGACAGGGCGAGGGGGCCGTGGTCGGTGAGCAACATGGTATCTTCGGATTTGGTCCCCGTAATACTCGGATTCCAGGCAAAAGCCTGACCGACGGCAATGGTATGCATGCTATCGAGCCGGGCTTGCACCTCGCGGTTTTCATAGGCGGTCACCCCACCTTGATGATGCTTGTGCCATTCTTCAGGGTAGCCGTGGGCAGCATAGGCCGCACAGATATCACCAAACGCCTCACCCAGGCGCCGACCAGGCTGTGACGCCTGCCAGGCCACCGCATCGACATGGGCACAGGCCTCGGCGCGACGGGCAATCACGTCATCGACGCGGCCAAACGCCACCAGCCGCGTGGCCGACACAATCAAGCCATGCCGGCGGGCACAGACCACCAGCATCACCATCTGATTGACCCGTTGGAGCGTGGGGGCAGGGTGGCGGAAGTTGCGAATCCGCTCGTCGGCGGCAATCAACGCCACTACCGGCGTGGCACCACTCGCATAAATCTGTTGCGCCAGTAACCCGGCTACTTCGAGCTCACTCATACCTGGCTCGACCAAGCGAGCGGCTGCTTCGATAGCCAGGCCCGTCGCCAAACCATGGCTGGCAAAACGGTTTTGCTCGGCGCCGGTCAATTCCACCCGCAAATGAGTCATTTCGGCCGCCACCGACTGTGAAGTACCAGCAATGTCACTGCCCCAACGCCCGGCACCACAGACTTCGTCGACAAAGCGATCACGGGCAGCCGGATCAAACCAATCGAATTGATGGGGAGTCAACGGCAACCCGGCGACTTCTTCGGTCTGCATGCGCGTCATTTCGATGCGGCTTGCCAGCAAATAATCACCATTGGGCGTGCACAGCACACTGGCCACCGCCGACTCACTATTGAGCCCGACATGCGCTTGGCCACCACAGGTAATCCAGCTGAAGTTGGCACAGCGGGTCAACAACACCCCCTGCAACCCTTTGTGGGTCATCAGTTGGGCGAGACGGGCACGCTTGTCGTGCCATTCTTGGGCATGCATCATTGCAGTAACTCCTTTGTGGGCATATTTGGATATGCCTAGTATAGACGAATCCGTCAATGAAAAAAACACCTGATGGGGTGCATCAGCAGTAGTTGAAATTTTTGACAAAGAAAACCGCAACCAGATTTCTCTGATTGCGGTTTTGATTGGTGGAGCAATGGGGGATCGAACCCCAGACCTCAACACTGCCAGCGTTGCGCTCTCCCAGCTGAGCTATTGCCCCATGTAGTAATATTCAATTTTGGTGGAGGTGAGGAGGCTCGAACTCCTGGCCTCGACAGTGCGATTGTCGCGCTCTCCCAGCTGAGCTACACCCCCAAAACTCTTTTTGCAGTATACGCTGTCAGCGTCGCATTGTCAAATCGAATTTGGCTCAATCTGCAAAATTGGTGTGGATTTACGCAATCCACACCAATTTACGCGATCAATCTATTGGGCGTTGCGGCGCATGGTCATACCCCGCGCCACCACATACGAGCCAATTACCAGCACAATCGCCACAAATTGGGAAATCAACCCTTCGAGATTAGGGAACAAGGCAAACCACATTCCCAACCATCCGGGAATCGCCAAATCAACCGGCGTAGTGCCAATCCAGCCTGCTTGTTGCATTTCTTGGACCTGTTCGCCAACCATCACCACCAATACCAGTGCCAACAACAACCCCGTCACAATCAACAATTGCTTGTAGGGCAGTTTGTGGTTGGTCAAAAATGTGACTAGCCCGATGACCCCAGTAAACGCCAAGCCAATCACCACACCCATCACCACCGTCGGTGCACCGACTTGCAAGCGCACGTTTTGCAAAAACAAGACAATCTCGAAGCCTTCGCGGTACACGGCACTAAACCCCAGTGCCATCATGCCCCACAAAGTTGTGGATTGGGCCACACCACTCCCCATCAGCTCACGTTTGCGCTGATTGTGGAGCGAAATCCAGCCAGTCCAGTAGACACTATGCAGAAACCAATTCATAATCACCAACAGCACCACAATCGCCAATAAGCCGGTGGCGGCTTGGATGTGCAAAGCCGGTGCGTTGATTTGATTCATGATTGCCACGACGATAAACCATGTCACGATACTCGCCACAAAAGCCCACCCTGCCCCTTGAAACACGGCTCGGCGCAGATGCGCTTGCGCCCCTACAAAACTGGCCGTAATCGCCGCCAACACCAATACCGCCTCTAAGCCTTCACGAAACACAATCAAAATGGTATTGATGACCACCGCACTCGGGTGCAGATTCGTCGCAAATGGATCAGGCACACCCGCCGACACAATGCCTTGCCAGACCATTACCCCGATCACCATTGCCAACCCAACACCGATAACCCAACGGTACCATTCCCACGGGCGCAATTGTGCGACTTGTTGATTCCCTGCCATGATTTTGCCTCCTGTATGCAACCAATTCTAGCGTTTGTACGACAAGTAGTGCTTGTGTGCTTGTTAGTATAGCGATTATTTTCATTTTTACAAGTTAAAACTGTTTTTATTCAAAAGTCAATTGAAAGCGCCCACACAGACACATCAGCTGTGGAGCGCTTCCGACAATGAATTTATTCGCAGGGACTAAATATCGAGGTTCCGCACTTCGGGGGCGTGGGTTTGGATGAAGCGTTTGCGGGGGGGCACGAGGTCACCCATCAGCATAGTGAAGGTTTCTTCGGCAGCCACTGCGTCATCCATGGTGACCTGCAAAATGATACGGTTGGTGGGGTTCATGGTGGTGTCCCACAACTGTTCGGCATTCATTTCGCCCAGCCCTTTGTAGCGTTGGATTTCCATGCGACTACGGTCACTCGGTGACAACGTCGCGGCATATTCTTCACGGTCGCGGTCATCATAGACGTAGCGCTCGTTTTTGCCCACCTTGAGGCGGTACAACGGTGGTTGGGCAATATACAGATTGCCGTTGGTGATGAGTGGGCGCATATAGCGGAAGAAGAACGTCAACAACAATGTACGGATGTGGCTACCGTCGACGTCGGCGTCGCTCATCAAAAAGACGCGGTGGTAACGAATCTTGCTGACGTCAAATTGATCGCCCACGCTCGCACCGATAGCCGTAATCAACGAACGGACTTCGTTGTTTGACAACATACGGTCGAGACGGCTTTTTTCGACGTTGAGGATCTTACCACGCAACGGCAAAATCGCTTGGAAGCGGCGATCACGGCCTTGTTTGGCGCTGCCACCGGCGCTATCACCCTCTACGATGAACAATTCACAGTTGGCAGGGTTGTTGTCGGAGCAGTCAGCCAACTTACCGGGGAGTGAAAAGCCTTCGAGGGCTCCTTTGCGGGCCGTTTCGCGTACCTTTTGGACTGCGAGGCGGGTGCGGGCAGCCGAGACACATTTTTCGATGATGCGCTTGGCTTCGGCGGGGTTTTCTTCGAGCCATTGTTGCCAAGCATCACCAAACACCGTGTTGACGGCGGTGGCAGCTACCGGGCTGACCAGTTTTTCTTTGGTTTGTGAGCTAAACTGCGGGTCGCGCAATTTGACGCTAATCACGGCAGTCAAGCCTTCACGCACGTCATCACCCGTCAAATTGGTGTCGTTTTCTTTGAGCAGGTTTTTGCCACGGGCATAGGTATTGATGACGCGGGTCAAGGCATTACGAAAGCCGGTCACATGCGCACCGCCATCAGTATTGTTGATGTTGTTGGCAAATGAATAGATGGAGTCGGTATCGTAGGTATCGGTATATTGCAACGAAATCTCGACCGCCACATCATCGGCAATCCGGTCCACATAAAACGGATGTTTGTGGAGCACGGCGCGGTCTTTGTTAAGGTGGCGCACATACGAGCCGATACCACCTTCAAAATAAAAGTTGAGTTCGTTGTCGTCACGTTCGTCGACAAAGCGAAAGCGCAGGCCTTTGTTGAGGTACGACATTTCGCGGAAGCGTTGTGCCAAGGTGCGGAAGTTGTAGTCGAGGGTTTGGATGATGGTCGTATCTGGCAAAAACGTCGTTTCGGTGCCGTGACGATCTGTTGGCTCGACATCAGTGATATCGCCTTGGGGAATGCCACACTTAAAAATTTGGTAATAGTGGCGGCCATTGCGATAGACATCGACGCGACAGTAGGCCGACAAGGCATTGACGGCCGACACACCGACGCCGTGAAGCCCTGACGATACTTTGTAGCCCGTACCGCCAAACTT
>DBCF01000287.1 GCA_002292925.1 Roseiflexaceae bacterium UBA965
TCGTCGATTTCAGGGACATCGTCGAGGTTCGAGGCGTAGGGTGGGCAGTGAAAGTTAAAGATGGTCTTTTCCATGCTCAGCCCAGTAGGAATCATCGCCTTGAGGTAGTCGTACAAGCGGTCGTCGGGTAATTCACGGTAGGTGTGCCACGGCGTGACATTGGCCCAGCCACTCGAAATCAACGTGAATCCCTCGCCGATATCGATCGCTTTGCCTTCGGCAAAGGTGATGTGCGCCGACGAACTGAGCAATTCGTCGATTTCGAAGGGGTCATCATTACCCGGCGACACAAAGCAACGCACGCCACTACCGGCTAATTTCTCGTCGGCAATAGTCAACCAGCGCTCAAGTGAGGCATGCATTTGTTGATGAAAAAACGTATCGACGAGGCTAGGGTCGTCGCGGAACGATTGCATTTGCCCGCTCGTCACCCGGAACGGGTAATAACCACGGCTGGCCACTTTGCGTTCCATGTCGATCACGGCCGCCTCATCGTCGAGGGTAAACTCTTGTTGGAGCAAAATCGCTTGGTGGCGCCCGTCCGGTAGTTGGTAGATGGGTACCAAGGCCTTGCCCGTCATATCGCCGCCCAATACCAGGGTGGTTACATCATAAAAACGCGCCGCGTTCAGGAATTTCTTCCAGCAAATATCAGAACCGTGTATGTCGGTGGCAAAAAAAAGCCGCGTCACGCAGTGCTCCTATGAGTATTTAATCAATTCTTAACACAAACTATACATGATTTTAGCAAATTGGTCAATGATAATCACCATCCGAAGTAGGAAGCGTGCAGTCGGAAGCAGGAAGTGACATCACCCTAACGTCATTTCATGCTGGGTGCTGGCACCCGTAGCGTGGAATCTCCGAACGAGGTCGGAAGCGTGCAGCCGGAAACAGGAAGTGGTGTCGTTGCATGGCGCCGTGAAATTATCAGCCCGCTGTGGCAATAACCCATGCACCAATCGTCGCGGCCAATCCGCGTACGAAATGGGTGGTAGGATAGGGCATAGTGATAAATAGATGCGAGGGTATGATGACGACGCAACGGTTTGTCTTGGGGAGCATTGATTGGCACGATGAACGTGATAGTGCGACGCCCTATTTTTTGAGTAATCCGCATATGTATTTGGTCGGTAGTATCGGCGGTGCGATTACTGCTTATGGCGACGAGCATTTGGTGGGCAAAATGGGGGGATTGTGGGCCCACCCGATGCGGATTATGCAGGGCTGGCAGCTCCGCATCGATGGGCAAGTGCTTGCGCCAGCGACACACTGTACCGTCTACCCGCAGTACGTCGAACGGGTGCATCAGCATGCCGGATTGCGGGTGATTGTCCAAGAAACGCTCCACCCCAATTTGCCGTTGTTGAGTATGCAGGTACAGATTCACAATGATACCGACCAGCAATGGCAAGGCACCGTCGCCATCGAAATGATGGTCGATTTACGCGGGTGTTGGTTTGGTGGCATCAGCGACGTCGATCCCCATATGCGAGTCTTTGCACATAGCGTGTTGATTGATCGTGAATTGGTAGAGTGGGATGGCGCCGTCATCGCCCGTAATTCATTGGATTGGCGGTGGCAAACCACGGCTGATGGCATACATACTCAATCTACCGTGACGATTGCCCCCCACGCCGATTGGCAAATCGAATGGGTGTTGGCTGTTGACCATGAACAACAAACTACTGCCACCGCCCTCGCCAAACGTTGGTGTGGCAAACACGCCAGTATTGTGGCGCGTGACGGGTTGCTGTTGTCCCCCATAGCCGCCAATCCGGGCGTACGCCTGACCACTCCTGATACTACTATTAATGACTATTGGCAGGTTGCCACGCACAACATGCAACAACTGGTGACCCAACCCCACCAGATGCCCGTCTATTTTTTGGCTGGCATCCCCGAATATCCGCAAGTATTTGGCTGTGACACGGCGTATGCGGTGCCAGGATTGATGGCGGCAGGGTTTGGGCCAGCGACACAGAGTGTCATCGCCTATTTGGCGGCCCACGCCCACCATGCGTGCGGGCGCGTGCCCCACGAAATCACCACCAACGGGCGGATTTTTCATCCCGGGAATGCCCAAGAAACCCCACAATTTACGGTGGCTTGTTGGCAATACATCCGCTGGAGCGGAGATGTGAATCAGAACGCCCCACTATACGCGTTGTGTGTCGAGGGGATGCAACATGTGATGGGCGTGCTCAACGGGCAACACTGGCCGTACGGCGATGGCATGGTTGAGCGCCATGGCATGGGTCCATTCAAACTCGACACGGTCTGCTACATCTATCAGGCCTTGGTGGCTCTCGCTGATTGGGCCACGGCCAATCGAGATGGTGATGACGCACAGCGGTGGCGTAGCTATGCCACTAAGCTGGCCGAGCGCTTCGAGCAGGCCTGGTGGCTCGAAACCGAATCGTTGTATGCCGATTCGCTCCAGCGTGACGGCACCCCCCAACTCGACCGCCATTGGACGGCGATTGTGCCGGTGCAAACCCAAATTGCCACCCCCGCACGCCAGCAGGCGGTCTATCAACAGGTGCGCCATGATTTGGTCAATCAGTGGGGGCTGATGCACACCAAGGGTGCTGATGAACGGGTTTGGACGCTCCCTACCGGCCTGTTGGCATTGAGTGCCTTTGCCCAAAACGATCCTGACTATGGGATTGAATTACTGCGCAGTATAGGATCGACGGCGCGGCAGGGCTCGTTGGGGTTGATGAAAGAGCTGATTCCCCAAGGAATTTGTTTTGTGCAACTCTGGTCGGCGGCCTTGTTTGTCCAGGGTATCGTGCAGGGAGTGTGTGGCATCGAGCCCGATATGGGCAATCAGCAACTGACGATTACGCCCCGTTTGCCGGCGGAGTGGCCCGAAGTGCGCCTTGAGCAATTGGTGATTGGCAATCTGATGCTAGATATCGTGCTTACCCAGCAACAAGTCACAGTACAGATTTATCCCCAGATGGGGGAAAATCGTTTGACCGTGTGGGTGGTATCACCCGATGGCAGTCGGCAATCCAAAACATTACGTGATGGATTCGACGGAACATGGCAGTTGAAGTAGGGGCAAATCATGTCAGCGAATTGATTCGCTGCTATTCGCCCGGAGTAGGGGCGAATGATGCCAGCGAATTGATTCGCTGCTATTCGCCCAGAGGAAAGAGAAGTAGAGGCGAAGCTCACCGAAACCATCAATGGCTGGCATGGCCAAGTGCAATATTTTGAGCGCCGCCGCCTCGAATACCACCCCGAATTTGCCGGTACTCCCTACGCCGTCTTGCTGGGGCGCCTGGCCGCCGATGCCTACGCTCAGAGCCCACCGGTGCGTTGTACACCAGTGCTAACCGCTGATGCACCCATCCAGCATTTGGCGGCGAGTGTGTCATTTGCCGATCGCCTTGGTTGCCCGACCCGCTACGACATCATCTCGGCGGTAGCGCAGACCTTTGCCACGGGACAGATGATTTGGTTGAACTACAAAAGCATTGGCGAAGCCAGTAACGTGATTATGACGACATATGTGTCGTCGGTCGAAGCACACCAACCCACCGTCTACGCCAATTATGTTGATGATTGGCAGGCCGGCGTCGACCCCGATACCTATGTGGCAGGTACGGCGCCGTATTACCCGATTATGCGTGGGTTTGGCAAAGTGTGGTTCCGGGCGTTTCGCCGTGGACCCATCCAAATCGCCCCGGCAGTGACAGCCGAGCGTGCACAAATGGCGATTGTGCAACGCTATTCGAGTGGTGCCACGATTGTGAAGCTGATTGACGATCATAGCGTGTATGCCTATGGTCCGAGCCGACTGGATGTAGCGACGTATCTATATGATCGCTAAAAGCGGTGATATGTATAAATTGGGTATAATTTATACGGAAAAAGATTATTGTTGATAAGAGGTATTGTGCATGCGCAGGGTGTTTGCTGGGGTATTGGTGGTGTGGTTGTTGCTGGGGTGGACGTCAACCAGTGCTGCGCGTACACGCTGTTTTGCCGAAACGGGGTTTTGTGTCAGTGACCCGATTTTGGCATATTGGGAAAAAAATGGCGGTCTGGCGGTGTTTGGCTACCCGTTGGGGGTGCTCCACGACGAGACCATCGAAGGCACGTGGCGTGGCCCAACCCAATGGTTTGAACGCGACCGCCTCGAAGACCATGGTGCCCAAGGCGTTCTTGCAGGACGCTTGGGTGCGTTGGCCCGTGAACGCCAAGGCCGACCGTGGCAACAAGGCAGTGACGCGCAAGCCGCCGGATGTCGATATTTTGATGTGACCGGCTATACCGTCTGTGAGCCGTTTTTGTCGTATTGGCAAAAAAACGGCGGTGTGATGCGCTTTGGCTATCCCATCACGGCACGCCAAACAGAATCATTGGGGGATTGGCGGGGCGAGGTGCAATATTTTGAGCGGCGCCGCATGGAATGGCACCCCGAATTTGCGGGTACCCCCTATGAAGTCTTGTTGGGGCGGCTTGGCGCCGAGACTATGACCGTATCGTCCCCCAGTTGTGGCCAACTCCCGGCGTCTATGCATGGTCTGGTGACGGTAGTGCCGTTTGATGTGTCTTGTGTGACGGCGGTCGATCAGGTGACTGCGCCGTATCAAACCTTCCAGAACGGGGTGGCGTTTTTTGTGGCGAACCGCAACGAAGTCATCTGGTTAACTACCGTATTTCCCCAAAATAGCTATCAGCGTGTCGTGAATAGCTGGACGCCGGCTGACCCTGACGCCTATAGCGCGGGTCCGATTGCCGTGCGCCAACAAATTGGCAAGGCCTTGGCCAGTGTGGGCGGTATTCCTAGTGCGTTAGGGACAGTGTTGAGTGAGGCGACGCTGACACCGGTGACTGTGGTGCAGTTTGCGAGCGGCGCGCTAGCCATCCAAATCAATGGCCACGAGACGGTCTATGTGGTGGGGACGGCGCCTGACCAAACCATCACGATTACGACGGGGCCGTGATGCGCCGTTGATTTTTGGGTGAGGTGGGAGGTGGAGTAGTG
>DBCF01000129.1 GCA_002292925.1 Roseiflexaceae bacterium UBA965
CTTGATACATTTATCGCCCGTTACGGCATCGATTTGACGGTGGCGCCTGAAGCGATGGCGCTGGATTCGTTGCAGTTTGCGCATATGCTGGCCGATATCAACATCCCCCGCAAAACGTTGTTGCGTCTCGCCACCGGGTGTACGCCGGCCAAATTGGTCGATATCATGCGGCATATGAATGTGCTCGAAATGATGAACGGTTTGGCAAAAATGCGGGTGCGGCGTGTCCCCGCCAATCAAGCTCACGTCACCAATCGCCGTGAAAACCCGGCGCTGTTGGCAGCAGATGCCGCCGAAGCGGCCTTGCGGGGGTTTTCAGAAATCGAGACGACGGTGGGGGTGGCGCGGGCCGCACCGTTCAATGCCCTCGCGATTTTGGTGGGGGCCCAGACGGGACGGGGTGGCGTGATGACCCAATGTGCCGTCGAAGAAGCCTTGGGGTTGCGCTTGGCCATGAAGGGCCTGACCACCTACGCCGAAACATTGTCGGTCTATGGTACCGAACAAGCCTTTGTGGATGGCGATGATTCGCCGTGGTCCAAAGGATTCTTGGCATCAGCGTATGCGTCGCGGGGTGTCAAAGTGCGCTTTACCTCGGGTACCGGCTCTGAAGCCTTGATGGGGAGTGCCGAACAACGCTCGATGCTCTACCTCGAAGCGCGTTGTTTGTGTGTGACCCGGGGTGCAGGCAGCCAAGGGGTACAAAACGGCTCGATTTCGTGTATTGCCTTGCCCGAATCGTTGCCGGGTGGGGTGCGGGCGGTGTTGGCCGAAAATCTAATGGCGTCGATGTTGGGACTCGAAGTGGCTTCGGGCAACGATGCCTTGGCGTCACATTCGGCCATCCGCAAATCGGCCAAATTGATGTTGCAATTCATCCCCGGCACCGATTTTATTTTTTCGGGATATAGTGCGGTACCGCGCCGTGACAACATGTTTGGCGGGGGGAATTTCGATTCCGATGATTTGGACGATTACGCCGTTCTCCAACGCGACATGCAAATCGATGGGGGTACGCGCTCGATTAGCGAAGCCGAGGCGGCCGAGATTCGCCGAGCCGGCGCCCAGGCCATCCAGGCCGTCTATGCCGAATTGGGCTTCCCCACCATCACTGATGGCGAAGTCGAGGCGGCGGTAGTGGCGCATTCGAGTGACGACATGCCGGTGCGTGACATTGTGCCAGACCTGGCCGCCGCCGATGCCTTTTTGGCGGGGGACCGTAGCGTGATGGATGTGGTGGCGGCCTTGGCGCGGCGGGGGTTTGCTCAGACTGCCGAAAACCTGCTCACCATGGGGCGGCAACGACTTGCCGGTGATTACTTGCAGCCCGCCGCTATTTTTGACCGTGACTTTGTGGTCAAAAGCGCCATCAACGACCCCAACGACTACAACGGACCAGGGACGGGCTACCGCGTGAGTGGTGCCCGCTGGGACGAAATCGCCAATATCCGCCAAGCCAAATCCCCCCGTGACTTCATTGCTGACCGTTTGGGCTTGCCCATCGACGGGCTTGATCCGTATGGTCCCGCCAAGCGAGGTGGCCATACCGAAGTAGTGGTGGCGATTGGGCCGGCCTTTGGGCGGATTATCACCCAGACCATTGGCGGGATTCCCCACGAAGACGTGCTCAAAGCGGTGCTAACGGGGATTGCCGAAGAGGGCTTGATTGGCCGAATTGTGCGCATCTGGCATTCGTCTGATTGCGCCGAAATCGGGCATGTGGGGGCGCAACTGAGTGGTTCGGGGATTGCGATTGGCATCCAATCGCGGGGCACGTCGATTATTCATCGTGTCGATCTGGCGCGCCTCAACAACCTCGAGCTTTTTTCGCAGTCACCCAGTATGACCGTCGAAACGTACCGGGCCATGGGGCGTAATGCAGCCCGTTATGCCGCCAAAAAAATCACCACGCCGGTGCCAGTGACCGTCGATAATTGGGCGCGCTTGCGCTTGATCGTCAAAACGGCCTTGTTGCATCGCAAAGAAACAGAAGAGATTCGTCAATTACCCCCCGAAGCGTTGCGCTTTGACTGGGAACCGGAGGTATAGAAATGCCAACCTATCCGTTATATAGTGATCCTCATGCCGATTTGCATACGGCGAGTGGGCGAGTATTGGGTGATGTGACGGTGGCGGCGACTGTCGCCGGCGAGATTACCCTCGATGATTTGCAAATCGACAAAGCGGCGTTGCAAGCCCAAGCCGAGATTGCCCGGCAGGCGGGCTATGAGCAATTGGCGCAAAACTTGGCGCGGGCGGCGGAGCTGACGGTGGTGCCGCGGGCCGAAATCATCGACATGTATCAGCAATTGCGGCCGGGGCGATCGTCCTTTGACGAGCTGATGACCTTGGCTACGCGGCTCGAAGACGTATATGCGGCGCCGATTTGTGGGGCGTTTGTGCGTGAGGCGGCGCAAGTTTATTTGGAGCGCAACATGTTGCGGCGCCCGCCGGCGTTTTGATGCGATGTGTTCATGACTAGTAAGTAGTAGATGTTGAAATATCAGATTGCATAGTGCTATTAGCACTGTGCAATTTTTTTAATCAGACGAATAGTAGTACCGATTTGGTAATGAATTTGTGTGTGGTGGTGCCTATATTTAACACATAACGTGGTACATATTATTAGCGTCGATGGAAAGGTGATTTTAATCTGTAAAAACTGAGTATGGGTGTGCATTTTTGCTATTGATTAGTAGGATTTGTATAGGGAATGCATATTTTTGTGTGGATAGTAGTAAGGGGGCATAACTCATTTGATGTGTTGGTGAGAAAAAAGAAGCATATTCGCAACAACGGTATTGATAAAAGCAACAGACACACATAAAAATCAATTGACAACATATATGATGAGGTATACAATAGGCATGTCAGTATCTCATGATATTCTCAGATTTACCGGTACAACAGCATAATTATCAATGAAATTGCAGCAGCAGGAATGTTGTTGTGGTCTTGATAGTGGTGAATGTATGGGTGGATCGGGGATGACATGGCGATATGGCATAGATTAATGTCGAAGGAGACAACGATGAAGTTTCGCTTCAAAACCCTGACAGCACTACTCGTAATGGCCTTTTTGGTCGTTGCTTGTGGTGGTGCCGCAGCACCGGCCGCAGAGCCAACCGCTGCCCCAGAAGCACCGGCTGCTACCGAAGCACCGGCTGCACCCGAACCCACCGCCGCCCCAGAAGCAACCGAAGCCCCAGCTGTCACCAATGGCTTGGCTGAAGTTGCCCGTGAAGACACGTTGAACTTGGCTTGGAGCATCGCCAATCCTGGCGTTACCAATCCTTGGGCATCCGTAGGCTACACCCACCAGAACGGTAATGCATTGTTGTGGGAGCCATTGGCTTACTACGCAATTTATGCTGACAAGCCAGTGATGTGGTTGGCTGATAGCATGGACTACACCAAGCCCGACTTCACCGAGTTGACTATCAAAATCAACAAGGATGCCAAGTGGAGCGATGATGTAGCTGTGACGTCAAAGGACGTAGTGTTCACGTTCGAAGGTCAAATGACGAACGAGAAGTTGGGTTACCATGCCCAATTCAAGCAGTACGTCAAAGAAGTCAAAGCAGTTGATGAGTATACGGTTGTTGTGACCTTTAACTCACCATCACCACGCTTTGCGTTCGAAGTATTGATGACCAAGTTCGACACAGGTATCGTTATTGTGCCAGCCCACGTGTTGAGCGGTCAAGCAGATGTCAACGAATTTGCTGGCGGCAATGACATGGCTCACTCTGGCGGTTACAACGTCGTATTGTGGGACGAGAATCAAAAGATTCTTGACGTCCGCGAAAACTGGTGGGCTGTTGCTGCTGGTAAGTCAGTTGCACCACAAGTCAAGCGTGTCGTAATCACCAACATTGGTGGTACGGTCGGTCAAAACATGGACGTCGTTGCTCAGAAAGTTGTTAACAACGAGTACGATGCCACGTTGGACATGCGTTCATCGGTCATTGGCAACATTCTCAAGCAAAACGACAAAGTCACGACCCACACCGGCAACAACCCGCCGTACGGGTACCTCGACTGGTGGCCAAACAGCTTGTGGATGAACACTCAAATCGAGCCATACAGCAACCCAGATGTGCGCCGTGCCATCAGCTTGGCTGTGGACCGTGCCACCATCAACGAAGTGGTATATGAAGGTGCTGAAGTCGCCACCATTTACCCCTTCCCAATGTACCCTGGTTTGCAGAAGTTTGCAGACACCGCAGGCATGAAGGCATTGGTTGAGAAGTACAACCCAGGCAAATTTGACCTCGCCGAGAGTGACAAATTGATGACTGGTGCTGGTTTCGCCAAGAACGCCGACGGCTTGTGGGAAAAAGACGGCAAGACTGTCAACGCAGTCATCAACGGTTTCGAAGGCATTCACAGCGACATCGTACCGGTGTTGGTTGAAATGTTGAAGTCCGCTGGTTTTGATGCTGACGTCAACTTCGGTGCCGATGCCTATCAAAACATGGCAGACGGTAAAGAAGGTCTTTACATGTTCGGTCACGGTGCTTCATTGGGTGATCCCGAAGCCGCATTGCAACTGTATCACAGCCGCTACAGCGCAGCCATCGGTACCACTGCTGGCGGGAACCGCTTCTCACGCTACATCAACGCTGACTACGACAAGATTGTAGACGAGATGGCTCCTCTTGCTACGGATGACCCCAAGTTCACCGAGTTGGCCACGCAAGCAATGGAAATCTACTACAAAGACCAGATTGACGTTCCGGTCATTCAGTGGCTCCATCGCATTCCGTACAACCAGACCTACTGGACCAACTGGCCCACAGCTGAAAACCTTGCCGGCGGTACGAACGGTGCATTCTGGCACCACACCGCAATGCTTGTCGTTGCAGACTTGCAAAAAGCCAAGTAGTTTTTGTGCAACGCCGTCCGACATCCTTGTGATGTCGGACGGTTACCCAACTCACTTCCCCCCCCATTAAACACTATCTCAATGCAAATACATGTATAGTACTCGCCATAACAATGGCGTTATCTATCCACCGGCTGAAGGCTAGGAGAGTACTGTGAGACTGCAATTAATCCTTCGGCGAGTAGCCTTTCTCATCTTGGTGGTATGGGCCGCTTCTACAATTACGTTTTTTATCCCGCGTATGTCAGATCGTAATCCAATCCGTGAACGTTTTGCAGAATTAGCACGTACGGGTGGTTTTTCGGCATCTGACCTTGAAGTGATTGTCGAATCATACAACAAAAAATTTGGCTTAGACAAGCCTTTGATGGAACAATACTTTGACTATATCGGAAGCGTTGCCCAACTTGACCTTGGTGTATCGCTAAACCGTTTTCCCAAGACAGTGACTGAAATTATTTACGAATCACTGCCATGGACTATATCATTGCTATTTGTATCGGCGATTTTGTCATTTGTTATTGGTAATTTATTGGGAGCAATTGCTGCGTGGCCGCGTGCTCCGGGCTGGTTGCGTTCAATAGCAACGCCATTCATCATGTTTACTGGTGTTCCCCCTGTATTGCTGGCGATATTTTTGCTGTTCTTTTTAGCATTCCGGCTAAAGTTATTCCCGCTTGGTCAGGCATATTCTACGGGTATTGCACCCGATTGGTCGTTTGGGTTTGTATTAAATGTGATGTGGCATCAGGTGCTGCCGGCTATTTCGATGATACTTGGCTCTGTAGGTGGCTGGGTATTATCGATGCGTGGGATGGGTATTACGATTCAAGGCGAAGACTACGTAAACTTTGCGGAACATAAAGGACTTGGTGGCAGGGTTATCTTTCGGGATTATTACCTGCGAAATGCGTTGTTGCCACAAGTGACAGGGTTTGCGCTCGCCCTCGGTAGTCTGATTACGTCAGGTTCAGTAGTTGAAAGTTTGTATGCGTTGCCGGGATTAGGGTCAAAACTCGGTCAAGCAATTCAAGCTAATGATTTTATGGTGATATACGGAATCGTCTTGTTTATTACAATGTCGGTTGCAACCTTGATGGTATTGGTGGAGTTTTTGTATCCATTGTTAGACCCGCGGATCAAAGCTGATTAGGAGCGCGTAATGACGACGATGACGACAACTGCTCCCCCGATTGTACAGCTCAGTCGTATGAAGTTGCTAGCTGGCTATTTGCGGCGCAACAAGAGCTTGGGAATCGGGTTAGGCATTATTTTGCTGTTGGTGCTGTTTACGTTGCATGGTATGGTCACAGTTGACCAAGCACGGGCTTACCCGCTCAAGGCCAAACCCAAACAACCGCCAGGGATTTTGGATTTTTCGGCTGAAGCGTGGCCTGGTAAGTTGCCGATGGGGTCAGATTTTTTTGGTCGTGACATGCATGCTGCCATGGTACGGGGGATGTGGCAGACTGCATTGATTGGGGTGATTGCTGGAGCCGCTGGGACATTGGTTGGTGTGGTATTAGGATTTACTTCCGCATATTTTGGTGGGGTTTTTGACGCATTTATCAAAGGTATTTGTCAGATACTGACGCCGATACCAGTATTTATGATCCAAATTATTATTGCGTCATCGCTTGATAAACGCGATGTGACTATTTTTACGATGGCGTGGATCGTGGTGATGCTGGCCTGGATGGGACCGACCCTCGTCATCCGCTCGCAAGTCTTGTCGATGAAAGAGCGTCAGTTTGTATCGGTTGCGAAATTATCAGGTGTGGGCAATGGCGGGATTATTTTTGGTGAAATTCTGCCCAACTTGTTGCCATTCATCGCAGCGGCGTTTGTAAGCCAAGTATTTGCAGGGGTGTTTTCATCGTTTTATTTGGCAATTGTCGGCTTGGGACCATTACGTGAACCGTTATTAGGGAACATTATATGGGGCGCGCAATCACAAGGTGCATTCTTCAATGGGTGGTGGTGGTGGCCGATTTGGCCGGCTGCTGCAATGGTATTGATTTTGAGTGCATTAGCGTTGATAAATATGGGTCTCGATGAGCTTGCAAATCCACGTATACGGCGAACGGAGTAAGCAGATGACACATGTGTTAGAGATACGTGATTTGCAGGTGTCATACTACACCGACCTCGGTCGTGCGATAGCCTTGAATCGAGTCAATTTGAATCTCAAGGCGGGTGAAAAACTGGGCTTGGTGGGTGAGTCAGGCTCTGGCAAAAGCACGATGGCGTTGGCCATGATGCGTATGATCAAGGCTCCAGGTCGTATCGAAAGCGGTAGCGTGGACGTCGACGGCGTCGATTTGATGAAGCTGTCTGACGAAGAGATGCGTCTCGCTCGTCTGAGCCGGATTGCCTACATCCCACAGGGTGCCATGAATTCGCTCAATCCGGTCATGCGGATTGGTGCCCAAATGGTCGACGCGATTCGCGCCCATATACCCGATATGCGCAAAGAAGCTATGATTGAACAGTGTATGAAATCACTGGAGTCAGTCGATCTCAAGCGTAATGTCTTTCAGATGTATGCGCACGAGTTAAGTGGTGGTATGAAACAGCGGGTTTGTATTGCGATTGGTATTTTGCTCAAACCCAAAGTAATTATCGCTGATGAGCCCACTAGTGCCCTCGACGTGGTGACACAACGCCAAGTGATGGAAACCATCGACCGGGTCCAAAAAGAAATGGGCGCAGCCGTAATTCTCATCGGGCACGACATGGGTTTGATGGCGCAGTTTGTTGATAAAGTGGCGGTGATGTATGCGGGTCGTTTGACCGAAGTCAGCACCGTGCGTGACATGTTCACGACCCCCATGCACCCCTATGCACAGGCACTCATCAAAAGTCTCCCCAACCTCAAGAATAAAGGCGTCTTCCAGGGTATCCCCGGCTTGGCACCGTCGTTGTTGCGCATCCCGACAGGGTGTGCATTCCACCCACGGTGTACGCAAGCAATGGAGAGCTGCAAAACCACCATTCCTGAGGTGCAAGATCACAACGGGCGTCTGGTTGCCTGCCATCTCTATACGGAAGGGGCATAACTGTGCAGCATTTGCTCGAGTTTCGTAACGTTACCAAAACGTACACCCGCGGATACTTCTCGGAAGCGGGAACTACTGCGTTGCAGGATTATTCGATGGTGCTTGACGAAGATTCGCCGACCATCATGACCGTTGCTGGTGAGTCTGGTAGTGGCAAAACCACCATCGCAATGTTGTTGTTGGGCTTCATTGAGCCGACCAAAGGTGAGATTCTCTACAGAGGGAAGAACATCAAAAACTTGCGTGGCGAAGAGCGCATGACCTTCCGTCGCGAAGTCCAAGCAGTCTTCCAAGACCCTTTTGCGGTGTTCAATCCGTTTTATACGGTTGACCATTTGTTGACGGTGCCAATTGAGAAATTCAAATTGGCGAAGTCAAAAGCTGATGCCCGCAACAAAATGGAAGAAGCGTTGAGTTCGGTCGGTTTGCGCCCCGAAGACATCCTCGGCCGCTTCCCGCACCAATTGTCGGGTGGTCAGCGCCAGCGCATCAACGTGGCACGGGCCTTGTTGCTCAAGCCCAAAGTGCTTGTGGCTGACGAGCCAGTGTCGATGGTCGATGCATCACTGCGCGCCAACATTCTTGAATCGTTGCGTGGTCTGCATCGCGATCATGGCGTGTCGATCGTCTATATTACCCACGACTTGACCACCGCCTACCACGTTGCCAATTCAATTGTGGTGCTCTACAAGGGTGGGGTGATGGAAGCGGGTGATGTTGATACGGTCATCAAAAAACCTGAGCACCCATACACCAAGTTGTTGATTGATTCGATTCCGTGGCCTGAAGTCGATCGACGGTGGGGCAGTGATGGGATGATGGTAAAAGAATCAGAGACGACCGACAAGGGTGGCAAAGGTTGCCGGTTTGCGGCGCGTTGTCCGCACGTGCTTGATGCATGTGTAATTTCACCACCACCGTTGTATCGTGTTGGTCAGACGCAAGTCGTGTCATGTATATTGCACAACGATAAACCAACGTTGGACGCGGCACAATTATCTGACGTATTGCCGGTATAGGCGGAATGGTTGAGGGGCGTGCCGGGTGGTACGCCCCTTTTTCATGAAAAGGATGACAATGATTGTCTCCGATTGGACTCCAGATCAGCAGATGCAGTATATCTGCAAGCGTACCTCGCAAAAACCAGCTCTCGATGGGCGGTTGGCGAGCCCGGTATGGCAACGCGCAGCGCGTTCGCCGCGGTTTGTTGACATGATTAGTGGTGCTCCAGGGCCATTTGATACGCAGTGTTCAGTGGTCTGGGATGATGACGCATTGTATGTGGGATTTTGGGTCGAAGAGCCGTTTGTAACGGCCACCCAAGCCACACGCGATGCGTTGGTTTTTTTGGAAAACGACGTCGAGGTCTTTATTGATGGTGGCGATTGTTACTACGAATTCGAAATCAATGCCCTCGGCACCATCTACGAAGTCTTTTTTGTCTGGCAAGATGCCTGGCGCAAAGGAAGCTACTGGGACACCCCCGAATTCGATGTCCACGACCATGCTGCGATTTTGTTTGGTGGTAACCACGACCGGGTCGGCCAACACTTTTGGCGGGGTACTCACCCCCGTGGCCTGCGCTGGGCCTACCGCGATTGGGATATGCCTGGCCTGCAAAGCGCCGTGTTTGTCGATGGCCAAATCAATAACCCAGCCGTCGTTGACAAAGGCTGGCGGGTGGAGTTGGCCTTCCCGTGGAGTGGCATGAAGCACCTCGGGCAGGGACGATCGCTCCCACCCAAGGCGGGCGACGAATGGAACATCTTTTTTGGGCGCTTTCAGCGCTTGGAACTGGCCGGGCAAGTGGTGTCACAACCGGCGGCCTGGAGTTGGGGCGCAGTGGGCTCGAACGACAACCACATTCCCGAACGCTTCACCAAAATCATCTTTAGTGACGATGATGTGATGGCGCAACCATGACCATTCACAAACACGAATATCATGGCGACGATGGGTTTACCCGCGTCGTGGTGCAAAACGCTGTGATTGAATGCGAATATATCCCGGCGTTGGGTGGTAAAATGACGCGGTTGACCGACCGGCGCACCGGCCGTGAATGGTTGTGGCGTCACCCCCGTATGCCTTACCAACAGGTGCCGTCGACTGCCAATTATGTGGCGGTGGCTGACACCGGTGGCTGGGATGAATGTTTCCCCACAGTAGGCCCGTGTGATTACCCGGCCGCCCCGTGGCAGGGGACGGCGCTCGCCGACCACGGTGAATTGTGGTGTCAGACGCCGACAGTGACTTGGCTGGTACAGGACGATGCGGTGGTATATACCTGTGTGTGGGAAGGGTTGACCTTGCCGTATACGTTTATGCGCTCAATCGAAATCGGCGCTGAGGCTTCCATCGAGGTGACGTACCGTGTCAAAAATCACGGCGAAGCCGATTTGCAGTGGATTTGGTGTGCGCACCCGCTGGTATCATTGGAGCCAGGCATGGCCTTGTATACCCCGGCGGGTACCACGTTTTTACATGCCAACCAGCAGGGCGAATTGGTCATTGATGTCCCAGAGGCGATTGTGTTGCCAGACCAGCGGGTGTTGGATCTGACGCACTTGCCCGACGAGACGAGTGCCATGACGACCAAGTTATATAGTGATGTCTTGCCCAGTGGTTGGGTGGCCTTGCAGGCTGCCAATGGGCGCTTGACGATGCGCTGGGATAGCGCCGAAATCCCGCAGTTGGCGGTGTTTATCAATGCCGGAGCCTGGAGCAATGATGGTGAACGCCCAAATTATAATATGGGTATTGAGCCGGCCATTGGCGTCTATGACCGCTTGAGCGATGCCTACAACCGCACCAATACGTATGCCACGTTGCCCCCTGGCCAGCAGCGGAGCTGGTCGGTGCAAGTGCAACTTGATGCAGAATAAAGGAGTATGTGATGATTAAGATTGCTGAAGCGTTGCCACCCACACCATCGATGTTGTGGACGTTGTCGAAGCAGTGTGGGATTGATTATGCCGTTGGTGGCTTGCCGTATGGCGAGGCATTCAATGGGACGGATGGGGCCTGTGACTACTTGCCGTTGTTGCGCATGAAGCAACGCTACGAAGAAGCCGGCTTTGCCCTCGAAGTCATCGAAGCCCGCCCACCGTTGAATCTGGCCAAGCGTGGTTTGCCCGGTCGTGATGCCGAAATCGACGTAGCTTGTACTCTGATCGAAAACATGGGCCGCCTCAAGATCCCGGTGTGGTGCTACGAATGGATGACTGACTTCAATTGGATGCGTACCTCAACCACCACCCCTTCACGTGGTGGTAGTGTGGTGACCAGTTATGATAACGCCTTGATGGAAGGCGCCCCCAACACCGAAAACGGCCCGATTAGCGAAGAAGAATTGTGGACCAACCTCGAATACTTCATGAAGCGTATCGTGCCTGTGGCCGAAAAAGCGGGCGTTAAATTGGCGATGCACCCCGATGATCCCCCCCGTTCACCGATTCGTGGTGTCGGGCGGATTATGCGCACCGTCGAAAACTTCCAGCGCTTGGTTGACATGATTCCTAGCCCGGTCAATGGCATCACCATGTGCCAAGGCAATTTCACCTTGATGACCGACGATTTGCCCAGTGTGATTCACCAATTCGGCAAGCAGAACAAACTCTTCTTTGTGCACTTCCGTGATGTCATCGGCACCAAAGACAAGTTTGAAGAGTCGTGGCATGATGCCGGCAAAACCGATATGACGGCTTGTATGCAGGCCTACAAAGATATTGGCTTTGAAGGGGTATTGCGCCCCGACCATGTGCCGACGGTGGCCGGTGATAGCAACGAAAACGCCGGTTATTCGGCGTTTGGGCGCTTGTATGCCATTGGCTATATCCGTGGTTTGCGTGAAGTAGTGTACGGTCAGAAATAAAACGAAGGAGGAGATGGAAGTGCGTTGGGTGTAATTGTTACTTCATAACTTGATTACTTCCCACTTCACTTCCTCCTTCCTCCTTCATACTTCCTACTTCATAAAGGAGTAAACGTGCGTATTGCGGTAACTGGTGGGAGTGGGAGCGTCGGTAAGCATGTGTTACGGATGGCCGTGGCGCAAGGGCATACGGTACGCAACATTGATCGGGTGGCACCGCCTGCAGGGAGTGTGCCTGACAGTGTTGACTTTGTGAGTGCCGAATTGTCTGATTACCAAGCATTTTATGATGCCATCAATGGCTATGAAGTGCTCATCCACTTGGCGGCTATCCCTGCGCCCCGTGGTCATCTTGACCATGTGGTGCACAACAACAATGTCACGAGTAGTTACAATGCCTTGTTGGCGGCGGCGAATTGTGGCATCAAACGGGTAGCGCAGGCATCAAGTATCAACGCGATCGGCGCGGTGTATAGTCGTTGGCCCAAATATGATTATTTGCCGGTCAATGAATTGCACCCTACCTATAGCGAAGACCCCTACAGCTTGTCGAAGTGGATTTGCGAGCTCCAAGGTGATTCGATTGCACGGCGCTACGAAGACATGACGATTGCCTCGTTGCGCTTTCACTGGGTGGTCGAAAATTTGGCATTGGCGCAAGAACGCGCCAACAAAAACTTCGACATGAATGCCAAGCAACTTTGGGCGTATACGCTGGGCGAGTCGGCTGCCCGCGCTTGTATGGCGATTGTCGATGCGCAATATATTGGCCACGAAGCCTTTTATATTGTGTCGCCGACCACGGTGATGGCCGAATCGACCAGTGATTTGATTGCCCAATGGTTCCCGCAGGTGAAAGTGACCAAGGAATTGGCGCCTAATGAGGGAATGTACGACTGCACGAAGGCGCAACGCTTGTTGGGCTGGACGCATTAATTTTTTGTGATACGCAGTTTTTTGAAAGGATACTACAATGACGTGGCATGTACAACCAACTCGTGAGGCAATGATTGCCCTGACCGCCCAAAATCCTTTCGAGCGCTTTGCCGATGGTCGCCCCAAAGTGCCCGATGATTTGATCGAGCGCATGAAGCTGGTCACCACCGAAGAAGCCTGGGGCACCATGCGTCGCCATGGCTACAACTTGCAATTCGCTGGTAACTGGAAAGAGACCCACCCCGGCAAAGTCACCGTTGGTCGTGCCGTCACTGCCGCCTTTATTCCCCACCGCCCTGACTTCCACAAAGTGGTCCAAGATTCCGGTATTGCCGCTGGCCGTGGCAAAATCGGTGGCCAAAATTCGTGGATTATCGAACAGCTCGAGCGCAATGATGTGATGGTGTGTGATTTGTTTGGCAAAATCAAAGACGGCACCTTGGTTGGTGACAACTTGGGTACTGCAGTGGCCAAACGCACCCATGCCGGCGCTGTGATTGATGGCGGCGTCCGTGACTTGGCTGGTCTGGTCACCCTCGACGATGTCAACTTCTATGTGCGGGGCTTTGACCCAACTGCCATTGCCGATGTGACCTTGTCAGGTATCAACATTCCCGTGCGCATCGACGGCATTACCATTTTGCCAGGCGACGTGATTTTGGGTACCGCCACCGGTATCATCGTCATCCCACCGCATTTGGTGCAAGAAGTGGTGGAAGATAGTGAAAACATCCGCGTGCGTGATGAATTCGGCAAAATGCGGATTGGTGAAGGCAAATACACCAGCGGCGAAATCGACGTGCAAAATTGGCGCGAAGACATCGAAGCCGACTACACTGCCTGGAAGAAAGCGAACAACAAATGAGCGGAACGCGCCCCGAAGATAACATTCAGCGCTCATCGAACCCGAGCGACCTCAAGATTACCGATATGCGGATTGCCACGGTGGGCTGGGACCACTGGCACTTTAGCATTATCCGCATCGATACCAACCAAGGAATTAGCGGTTGGGGCGAAGTCCGTGACTTGGCCGCCGCCAAATACGCCTTGATGCTCAAAAGCCGCTTGTTGGGCGAAAATCCCTGCAACGTGGATCGTTTGTTTCGCAAAATCAAGCAGTTCGGTCACCACGGTCGCCAAGGCGGTGGCGTGTCCGGTGTCGAAATGGCCTTGATGGACCTGGCCGGCAAAGCCTATGGCGTACCTGCCTTTGCCCTCGCCGGTGGTCAATACCGCGACCGCGTGCGCATGTACTGCGATACCCCCAACGAACCCGATGGTGTATCGATGGGCAAACAACTCCAAGAGCGCATCTCGTGGGGCTATACCATGCTCAAAATGGACGTGGGTATCCAACCCCTCATCGGCGTGCCAGGAGCGTTGACCTACCCTGACGGCATGTTGCCCGGCGGGAGCGACAAGCACTTCGACAAAATGCTCAACTTGCACACCTTGCAACACCCCTTCACGCACGTCCGCATTACCCCCAAAGGGTTGGATATGATTGTGGAGTATGTGTCCCAAGTGCGTGCCACGGTGGGTTACGAAGTGCCAATCGCCGCTGACCATTTCGGTCATATTGGCATCGACGATTGTATTCGTCTCGGCAAAGCCCTCGAGCCCTACAACTTGGCGTGGCTCGAAGACCTGGTGCCGTGGCAATTCACCGACCAATGGGTGCAACTCGAGCGTGAACTCCATACGCCCGTCTGCACCGGCGAAGATATCTACGCCCTCGATGGCTTTAAACCGCTCATCGATGCCCGTGGCGTCAATATCATTCACCCTGACATGGCCACGAGTGGTGGCATCATCGAAACCAAGCGCATCGGTGATTATGCCGCTGAGCGTGGGATTAGCATGGCGATGCACATGGCTGGTACCCCCATCAGCACGATGGCCAGTGTGCATTGTGCCGCTGCCACCGAAAACTTCATCGCCCTCGAACACCACTTCTCCGAAGAACCCTTCTGGAGCGACTTCATCACCATTACCGGGCGCAGTGGCCCCGTCATTCAAAACGGCTACATTGAAGTGCCTCATACCCCGGGCTTGGGCTTTGAAGTCAACCTCGACGTGGTCAAGGAACATTTGGTCAAGGGGAGCGGATTCTTTGAGCCAACCCCCGAATGGGACGAAGCCAAAAGCTGGGATCGGCTCTGGTCGTAAGATTGGCAATACCACCAGCTCCTATCGTCTTGGTGACGTGGGAGATGGTGGTTGTGGGTGGTAGGCTTTTTTGTCAATGGAGATAACATGAAAATCACGCGTGTACGGGCGTTTTTGACCGCCCCTGACGGTATCGGTGTCGTCGTTGTCAAGGTCGAAACCGACCAAGACGGATTGTTTGGTTTGGGTTGTGCCACGTTTACCCAACGGGCCACATTGGTGGTCAAAGCGGTCGAAGATTATCTCGAGCCGTTGTTGGTTGGTCGTGACCCCCGCAACAGCGAAGACATGTGGCAGTTGATGATGGTCAATTCTTACTGGCGCAATGGCCCCGTGCTCAACAACGCCATTAGTGGTGTCGACATGGCATTGTGGGACATCAAAGGCAAAATCGCCAACATGCCTGTCTACCAACTGTGGGGTGGCAAGTGTCGCGAAGGTGCCATGGTTTATCGCCATGCTGATGGCCGTGACCCCCAAGAAGTACTCGAAAACGTCATCAAGTACCAAGAGAGTGGCGCTCTGGCCGTACGTTGTCAAATGGGTGGCTACGGCGGTCGTATCCAAGACATCACCAAACAAAATAGCGTGCCAAGCAAAGATTCGCCACAGGCTACCCATCGCATGCGGTCGATGGATAACCTCGAATCTACCTTCCCCGGTGCCTACTACCAACCCGACGTCTATGCCCGCTCGATTCCGCCGATGTTTGATTATATTCGTAACAAAATCGGTTACGACCTCTTTTTGTTGCATGACATCCACGAGCGGATTGCTCCGATTGATGCGGTACGGATGGGTAAGGCGCTTGAGCCCTACCGGCTCTTCTTCCTCGAAGATCCATTTGCCCCCGACCAAATCGAATGGTTCCGCCGCTTGCGTGAGCACTGCACGACCCCCATCGCCATGGGTGAATTGCATGTGAACGCCGCCGAATGGAAGACGTTGATTAGCGAGCAGTTGATCGACTTCATCCGCTCACACGTGTCGGCCATCGGTGGTGTGACTCCGGCCCGCAAGTTGGCCGCGTTTGCTGAGCAATTCGGGATTCGTACGGCCTGGCATGGTCCTGGTGACGTATCGCCAATCGGGCATGCCGCCAACGTGCATCTCGACTTGTCGAGCCGTAATTTTGGCATCCAAGAAGTGATTCACTTCGGGCCAAATCTGTATGAAGTCTTCCCCGGTTGTCCCGAAGTACATGGTGGCTACGTCTATGTCAACGACAAACCAGGCTGGGGTGTCGACTTTGACGAGCAAAAGGCTGCCAAGTACCCCGTCGACACCAAGGTGGTGGAGTGGACCCAGAGTCGCTGGCCAGACGGCACCATCTGGACGCCGTAATTCAATAAGCGCCGTACACAATCAACACCCGCTCAGGTTTAACCTGAGCGGGCGTTGATTGTGTACGGGTACATTAGCTCCCGGGATTTGGATTGACGCCAAGGACTTTTTTCCATAAATCGGCAGCAACCAAACTTGCGCCATATGGGGTTAAGTGATTGGTGTCGATGTAGAGGGCATAGCCATTGGTCATAATGGCGCATTGATTGTTGTGGCAGAGGGACTGCATCGGGTCGTAACGGTGTACTATGGGGAAGTTTGCCAACACGGCACTCACGTTGTTTTTGTAGCGTGCAAATGCCTGCATAATTGGTTGTTGGGGGGTGGTGCAGCTCGACTCAGCGAGGGAACGGAAGAGTTGCAAGCGGTTACAATTCATTGGCATAAAATCAAGCTCAGGCACTTGGTCAATAAACACGACACTGGTATTGGGTAAGGTGGTGAGTGCGGTTAATGTGCGTTGCAAGCCTGTTTGGAATACTGCATCGAGATTTACGGTGTTGGCATCTAACCGGGGTCCACTGAATTGATAGAAACCGCGCCGGTCAGAGACAATATTGCTGCTTGGCTCGAGCGCCACAAATCGCCCGGCAATGAAAATCGTGCGGTGATGTACCGGTGGGTTGGCACGCAGATTGTTGATAAACGCTGGTAATTTACGGATATCATCACACCCAAACGGACGTGATGATTGGTCGACGAAGCGCTCGGCACCTAACAACGGCAAACAATAATGTACAGCAAATGCGGTGGTGGAATGCGGAATGTTGTTTCCGGCGGCGAGGACCTCGGCGTGACTATCACCGATGAACACAAATTCTTCTGTGGTGTCGTTGCCCCGTTGGTGATGGAGACAGGTAACCAAATAATTGTTTTCAATCCCAGCGCACAACGGGGTGTTTGTAACTACCGCAGGGGAGCTAATTACTTCATTCGCAGGGGCATTGCGATTAAATGGCATTATTAAGCCACTGCCAATCAAAAAATACCCTACGATTCCACAGGCAAACGTGGCGTAAGTAAAATAACGGGTGGGGATGGAGCGGAGCGCACCTAGCCGTAACGGTTTTTCGAGATAGGCATACGTGAGCCAGGCTAGGAGTACGCTGATTGCGACGAGTACGATGCGCATCGCAATACTTGGCTCGGTATTGGTAAAAAAATGCGCAAATGACAACAAGGGCCAATGCCAGAGATAGAGTGGGAAGCTGATGAGCCCAATCCATACCATTACGGGGTTTGCCAAAATAATCCGATTGAACCAGGCGCGCTCGCCGGCCACAATCACCAAAATCGCCCCGGTAATCGGCAAAATCGCACTGTAATAGGTGTAGCTTGCGTCACCACCAGCCCAAAACATGCTGGCGACCAACAAGATTATCCCTACCGCACTAATGCTATGGGCGATGATGGGGGTAAACAGTAATCGTTGGCGCACGGTGGGGCTTGCAAGAATATGGACGACCAATGTGCCGATCAAAAGCTCCCATACCCGTGACATCGGCCAATAAAACGATGCAATCGGTAACGTAGCGTCGAGGCGTAGATTGACCAAAAATGACGCCGCAATGAGGGTGGTAATCAGTGCCGGTACCGAGCGTAAGCGATGCCGGAATAGATACAGCAAAATCGGCCACATGACATAAAACTGCTCTTCGACACCAAGTGACCATAAATGCAAGAGTGGTTTGTAGGCGGCAGATTTGTCGAAGTAATTTACCTCGGTATATAGCAATAGATTGGCAAAAAATCCAGCTCCGGCTCCGATATGGCGCCCTAATTGCGCATATTCATTGGGGAATAAAAACAACAACCCCATGATCATCACTACAAGTAACATGCACAATAATGCAGGGAAAATCCGCCGGATGCGCCGATTAAAAAAATCACTGAAAGAAAAGGTGTTTTTGACAAACTGACGGATTAATAATTGACTGATTAAATAACCCGAGATGACAAAAAAGATATCGACACCCACATTCCCATTTGGCAAAAGTGCCGGGAATGCGTGATATACCACGACGGCAATAATTGCAACGGCCCGCAATCCGTCGACGTCGTGGCGATAAACGGGGATTACGAGGGGGTCATCTTTTTTGGCGGGTTTGCTCCGCCCGATAATGATGCCCCCCAACCCAAATGTCGCTAAATAGGCGTAATACCAATGGTCACTCTGAAAGATGTGCGTTGCCGCATAGGCCAGGAACAGCATACTTGTCGTATAAAACGTCAGCACCAAATACCATTCCATGCGCCACACAAATACAATGATGGCCGTATAGAGGATGAGTAATAAAATTGGTGTGCGTGGAATGACATAGGGGGTGAGTGGGCGCATGCTGATCTGGGTCAACCCAATCGATAATTCTCGCCCGTTTTGTGAGACGTTGTCGTTGTGGAATCGCAGCTGGGTTGTTTCGTTGCTCCGCGGTGCATCTACTAAATATTCATAGCGCCGAAATACATTGGGTGCCACGGGGAAGGTGATAGGATTTTGATTGTTGATTGAAATAGTGATATGACTGTTGGGTAATGGCACCGTCGCCATCAACCGGATTATTTGCTTGCCGTTACTTGGCTGGGGCAGTGGCACTTCACTGTCTTGGGCTAACCACCGGAAGGTATATGGCGCTTCGGTGCGCTGTTCTACTTGATAAAGATTTTTGGTCGCTATAGATGATTCCGTCAAATCAAGCTGATTGTGTGGAATTCCCAAAAATATCAATAGCGATATACTTGCTACGATATACACGATCGCAACCAATAACGGATATATGCGAAATTGCTCGATTTCGATGATTTGTGTTTCGTAATTATGGATGTGTTGGCGAATAGTGGTGCCTATGGTCTGTTGTTTCATGACACGATACCTTTAATATCACCGTCAATAGTACTACTATTAATAATAGCAATAAATCAAAAAATATAAATCTAATTTATCATGCAATAGTTACAAATTAGTGACAAAAATATAAGTAAAATATATGGAATTTAAATAATAGCGAAAAAATACTCCCAATCTGATTGCGTGCCAAAGGAAATCAAATGGCGAGGAGGATATTGTTTGTAGCGTAGAGAGCAGGCTGTAGGCGCAGAGATGCCTATGGTTGGTTATCACAATACACGCAAGGATACAAAAGCGTTTTGTGAATGTGCTGGCAGATAATAAGGCACCCCACGATATGCGTATCGTGGGGTGCTGGGTAAAGAATGCTGATTTGGTTAAATAAACTCTACAAAAGAGACATTGGGCATGGGGATGGTAGCCACCCGTGCGCCAACGACCCCAGTGGTGGTATCGCGGGGCAAAACGGCGATATGGTTGTCGTGTTGGCAGGCCACAAGAATGTAGGTGCCGTCTGGGGCAATTGCGAAATTGCGGGGCCAGGCACCACCACAGCTATAGACACCGATACGATTAAGGTTGCCGTCAGCCAAGATCTGGTAGGCAGCGATGGTATTGTCGGTGCGAGTGGTGCAGTAGAGGAATTGTTGGTCGGGGCTGATATGGATGTCAGCCACGGTAAAGTCGTGGTTGGTGCCGATAAACGTTGCATGATCGGCGATATGGGTGAGTGCGCCGTTGGCGTATCCAAACACCGACACGCTACAGGCTAATTCGTTGGCGACGTAGAATATGTTGCCATTGGGGTGGAAGATGGTATGCCGTGGTCCATTCCCCGCAGGAGCATTAACGGTATGGGTGCGGACCAATTGTTTGGTGTGCGAGTTGATAGTATAAAACACCAGCTCGTCGGTGCCTAAATCGGCTGCAATTACATAGGCTCCATCTGGGGTGATGATTGCTGAATGTGCATGCGGTTCGCCTTGGCGGCCAACATGAGGGCCACTGCCACTATGGGATGCCAAATCATTGAGGCCGGTAAGTGAGCCATCGGATTCGATGTGCAACAACGCCACGGTGCCCGTGCCGTAGTTGGTGGCGATGACGAATTGGCCATCGGCACTCACCCGCACATGACACGGCCAGCCACCGCCGCTGGGGCGGCGCACGCCGTGGCTGAGCGTATCACCGCTACGGGTAATGGCGACCACTCCACCACCGGCGGGGATTTCACTGACGGCATAGATATGTGCGCCGTGTTGGGTCATGAACGAAGGATTTTCGATGCCGGTTAATTGGCTGATGATCTGATATGTACCATGACCATCGACTTTCAAGATGGCCACGCCTGGTTGATCTGGCGTATTGTAGCTACCTACGAGAATTTGTGACATTGGGTGTTCCTTTTGTGATACACCCGAGCGAGAAACAGTTTCTCGCTCGGTGCAGAACCGATTACCAATTGGTGACTGAGCCGTCACGGCGGCGCAAGTGGGGCGCTTCCCAGAATTTCCAGGTATGTTTTTTGGCGGTTTCTTCGTCGAATTCAATCCCCAGCCCTGGTGCTTGGGGCACATCAAAGGCGTTGCCGTTGAGCTTGGGATTAACGGGGAAGATGACATCGACGTCGTTGATGCCGTCGCCCTTGTAGAGATTTTCGCTGGGAGATACCCGCACTTCCAGCCAGGCAAAATTCGGTACTGCAGCGGCTAGGTGAATGGTGGCGGCAGTGCAGACGGGGCCGAGTGGGTTGTGGGGCATCAAGTCGATATAGTGTGTCTCGGCCCAACCTGCCACCTTCATCGACTCGGTAAAGCCGCCCACATTACAGATGTCGAGGCGGGCAAAGTCGGTCAGATGGCGTTCGATGAAGGGGGCAAATTGCCATTTGCTGGCGAATTCTTCGCCGACGGCAAAGGGGACGGGAGTCATTTTGCGCAGGGCTTCGTAGGCCTCCGGGCTTTCGTCGCGCATTGGCTCTTCGATGAAGTCGAGGGTGCCGACGGGCATGCGCTGACAAAACGAGGCCGTTTCAGCCAACGATAAGCGATGGTGGTAGTCGATGCCGAGGGTCAGTTCATCGCCGAGAGTTTCACGGATTTTGATGAGGGTTTTGGCAGTAATACCAATCGTCTCGCGGGGCTCAAAGATACCCTCACCATGGTTACGGGGGGCTAGCATGCCGGTACGGATGACGCGCCAGCCATGATCCCAGAGCAATTGGGCACTAGCCAACATTTCGTCGGGGGTCGAGCCACCGGTAGTAACGAAGCAGGGGATGTGGTCGCGGTGTTGGCCACCGAGGAGTTGATGGACGGGCACGCCCAGCGCCTTGCCGGCAATGTCATACAAGGCGATATCGATGGCACTTTGGGCGGCGGTCAATACCCGGCCACCTTCGAAGTATTGGCTCCGGTAGAGTTCTTGCCAGATGCGCCCCATGTGCATGGGGTTTTGGCCAATCAAAAACTCACGGAAGTGGTTGACGGCCCCCATGACGGCCAATTCACGGCCACTGAGCCCCGATTCGCCGAGGCCATAAATGCCCTCATCGGTTTCGACTTTGATGACCAGCTGATTGCG
>DBCF01000087.1 GCA_002292925.1 Roseiflexaceae bacterium UBA965
GGTATCGGTGGGGATGGCGGTATCAACAGCGGTGGCTGTCGGCACGGCTGTGTCAACCGGGGTAGGTACGGCAGTATCAACCGGGGTAGGCACGGTGGTATCAACCGGGGTAGGCATGGTGGTATCAACCGGTGTCGGCACGGCGGTATCAACCACAGTCGCTGTCGGTACGGTGGTGTCAACCGTGGTGGCAGTTGCCGTGGCTGTGGCGACATTCAAGCCACCACCCGCACGCAGGGCGCCAGCGACGGCCATGCGCGGCACGGCCAAGTTGTTGCGGCTATCGACGATGGTCGTGCCACCGGCGCGCATCCAGCCCAGCACTTGGGCGACAGAGGCACTGGGCGCATATTGTTTGAGCAAGGCCCAACCACCAGCGACTTGAGGCGCCGCCATCGAGGTGCCAGCGTAGGCGGCATAAGTATCGGCGGGGTAGGCCACCGATGACACCACCCAATACCCGGGAGCCATTAGGTCGAGCAGATAATCACCTTGGGCATTGACTTGATTGTTGGCGGGCAACGGCGCATTCGAGAAGTAGGCGACTTGGTCCGGAGTCATACCGTATTTGGCCAAGGTACTAGCCCCCACGGCAATTGCCGACGAAATACAGGCTGGGCTCGAAATCCCGTCGCTAAAGCTACTATTGCCACTGGCGATGACCGTGGCCACCCCCACTGAGCGCAATTGGTCAATATAAAACTTGGTGCCGTCACTGTCGCAGCTCGTAGTGCTTTTGCCGCCGCCCAAGCTCATGTTGGCCGAGGCGAGGTTTTGCCAGGCTCCGGCGCTGTAGTTGCGGTACAACCAATCCAATGCGGCGATTTGGTCCGACGTAAACGACAACACACAATCGCTGGTGCCACCACAGACTGCTGCCGGGAAGCGCGAAAAGACTTGGATCGACACCAGCTTGGCATCAGGCGCAATCCCCGAAGCGGCTTGGCCTGCGATGCTGACGCGGTTGCCGGCGATAATCCCGGCCACGTGGGTCCCATGGCTACATCCCGACAACGCTTCGGGGCAGGGCTCGGCACTATTGACTGCCGTCGCTGACGTTGCCCCACCTGGGCAGAGCGACGTGCTGCCATAATAGCTGTCGTTGCTCGAGAAACAGGCTTCTGAAACCACTTTGCCCGTCAAAAACGGATGGCTTTTCAAAATACCGGTATCAAGCACCGCCACTGTGACGCCGTTGCCGGTATACCCTGCATCATGCACGGTGTTAGCGCCGGTTAACTGCACACTTTCGTACATCACCGGGGGCACCGGTACATTCAAGGTCACCGCTTGTACATCGCTGTCAGACTTGAGCGTGACAATATCGCTCCGTTTGACGTAGGCCACTACGATGGGCATGACTTCAAACGTTTTTGTTTTGGTAAGCCGTTTATTCTGACGCCCTACAAAGGCGTTTTGTTGGGCGCGGATGTTGTTGCGCCGTTGGGTGCGTTGTGATTGCGAGGCGTTATTTTCAAGGCCGTAGCGGTTTTTGAGGGTGATAATCACCGACACCATGTCAGTATCTTTGGCTATTTTGGTAGGTGATTTGGGCTGATTAATCGGGGCCACAGGGGTAGCGGCTGGCGCCGCCTTGAGTGACTGCGTAGTCATGCCACTAAACAGCGAGATGACGACGAATGCGAACAGCACGATGGGGATGGAGATCTTCCATGCAGATTTGGACATCATTGCCACCTGTTTCTTCCAATAGAAATTACGAATCTTTCTCTAGACGTTGCGTGGTTCATTAAAGTTCCCTTACATTCATTATAGGGTAATCTGATTTTCTTATTTTATTTGTCAAAACGCGTGGGGCGGGACGTGAATCAGCGCACATACACCTATTCTACCCGCAGTTTTCGTGGTGCACAGGGAGTATTTTTTGACCAAATGGGCAATATCGCCTACGATGACGAGGCTAAATTAGTGCGTATTACGTGAAAAATCACGAGACAGGACCCAATATGCACCGCAACACCGACCGTGAATTCGTTGGCATCCCCGTCCTGACCCAAGAACACCACGACCAAGTGGTCGCCTTTCGGCAATGGGCCGGGCGCGGCGATTGGTCTACATTCCATGACAAGCACTACGATTGGTGGGCCTTTCCCATCGCGCAAAAGAGCAGTTATGGCTCCAAATATGTCGTCTTTAATGGTGATGTTGATACACTCAACGCCAATCCCCAATTCGTTCACGACTACATCGACGGCGTGCAACTGGTGGCTGCCGCGTGGGGTTGGGATGTCTCTGCCGGCGCCTATATCGTCAATCCGGCGCCGGGGCAAGCCTGGGCAAATTGGCCGATTCGCCTCGCCAAAATGGTGCAATCGACCCACCACTTTGGGCAACGCGATTTGTCACGCTCACTGCGCCACTACGGTCAGTCATTGATTGCCCAAGGCAAATCAATGGTCTACAACGGCAGAGATTTACGCGCGGTGTTTGAACGCTAAGCGGTGTCGCCCCTACACAAACGTCAGTTCCATGCCCCCGAGTTGGCCAAAGTGGGCGTGCAGGCGCATCCCCGCAATCATCGGTACAGACTGCATCGGTGAGCCGGTAATCACGATGTCGCCGGCCTTGAGTGAGCCGCCCAAGCCATCGAGTTCTGCCAGTTTGTTCGCCAAGAACGCCAGTGGGGCGGCGGGATGCCCCATCACGTTATTGGCCGACACCCGTTGCACGAAGCCATCGATGCTCATCGACACCATTAGTGATGCCCAGTCAATTTGGTCGGGGTGCAGTGACTTTTTGCCCATTACCACCAAGCCCGTGCCGGCATTATCTGCTAGCGAATCGTTGGCGCTGGCCAGCAATCCCCCCACGCGGCTATTGATAATCTCGATGGCAGGCCATACCCGTGCCGTGGCTGCCAGCACATCGGCAATGGTAATGCCGGGGCCGGTGAGTGGGCGCGCCAATTCAAAGGCGATTTCGGGTTCGGCCCGGGTATCACTCATATGCTTTACTCGCACCGGTTGGTCGCCACTACAAAACATGTTGTCGAGCAAAATCCCGAAATCTGGACCCGACATACCATACAATTTTTGCATGTCAGGCGAGGTAAAGCCTAGCTTGTGCCCTTTGGGGATCCCACCTGCGGCGATTTGCATATCAACAAAGCGGCGCCGGATTTGGTAGGCGTCGTCAAAGTCATAATCGATGGTACGTGAAGGTGGGACGATGTATTGTCCCGCTTGTTGAGCCTGAAAAATTTGTGCGGCGAGTTGCTGATGATCGGCGGATGTGAGTTTCATGGCGTGCTTTCTGTGAAAAATGAACGTGTGGTGTGGGGCGCTTCGATGCCAGAAACCACATTCCATTTGCTGCTGATACGTGT
>DBCF01000090.1 GCA_002292925.1 Roseiflexaceae bacterium UBA965
CCCGTACAGCTACCAAAACTGCTACCCGCCCCAAAACTGCCACGCCCACCCGGCGACCGTGAGGTTGATGTGTAATGGATAAACCCCACACCCCCCACGCAAGGTGAGTGCCTTGCGTGGGGGGTGTGGGTTGTGGTATTCATAGCGCCGTAGCCGACTATAGCCCTACACGTGCGCAGGCTGACTGGTGAGTTGCACCAGTGCTTCGAGCACCCGCGCTTGTTGTACCGCATCCATAGTCAGATAGCGCTGATTGCCGGCGGGATCCACCACAAACGTCGTCACTCCTTCGTCGTCGACCACCACGCGCCCGGGCCGACTCAAACCAAAGTACCCCCGCTCGGGGCAGACCGCATACAAAGCCGTGGCCAAATCCCAACAAGGGCGCTCTTCGGCGGGGGCACAATAGGCGTTATAAGCCTCGACGATGATATGCCGCGCCACATAGCCAAAATCTTGGGCAATCGATATGCGCGGATACCGCAACGCCCAGCCGATTTCGAAGCCGCCCCATACCACCGGCGTCGGCCAGTGGGCCGCCAGCGCCTGCATGGCAGGGATGTCGCAAATCACGTTGAATTCTTTGAAGCGCGCATCGCCGTCTATCGGCAAAAAAGCCCCCGCCATCAACGACAAACAGCGCACCTTGCGCGTGAGCAACGCCACATCGTCAGGGTTGGCCAGCATCACCGCCATATTGGTGGCAAAACCGATATGCACGATGGTGACGCTCTGATCCGGCAATCCTTGTAGCGTCTGGCGCAACAAATCCACCGCGTCGGGGGCGGTAGCAGGGTCGTAGTGGTGCGGCCATTGCTCGGCAACGGGCAAAAAGCGATTGGTTTGTGATTCGATGCCGACCCGCATCACTCCCACCGGGATCTGCCCGCGGCCATAAAACTGATTCACCGCCGCACACATGGCGGCGGCGTCATGCCCGGCCCGCGACAAAATCACTGCCGCCAAATTGCACTGCCCGCGGGTTTGCAGGCTGTGCAACACAGCCATCGCCAAGGCGTCGTCGACATCATTGCCCATGTCGGTATCGAGAATAATGTGGTGCATGTGGGTGTTCCTGTTGGTGGTGGATGGCGCTATGATAGCACGAAACCCCACCCCATCAGCGCGGCCCCTGCCATTCGCTGATTTGTTGGTCTTGGCGCAACGTCAAACGACGTTGATGGAGCCCATGCACCAGCGCCGTAATGGTATGGTCGTGGACGGCCAAGCTGGTTTTGGCTTCCACATAAAAAATCTGGGGCGTCAAGGTGTTTTCATCCAACAAATACGCCCGCGTCCACCAGTCATACAAGCGCTCGCTGACCCGATCGAGCAAGGTGGCACTAATCAAGCGGTCGCGTTTTTGGTGTTGGTTGATGTCACGCGCTGCCGGCACCAGATTCCACAAATCGGCACACGGCCAGGCCGCCCACGGCAAGATGTGGTCGACATCGAGTTGCTCCGGGCTGAGGCGTTTGCCGATCCACACACAAAACACGGGCTGGTTGTGGCTATGCAACCGAGTGACTTGGGCCCGGGCCCGCGCCACCACTCGTTGCGGGTCAGTCCATTCCATGGCCCGACTAAGGGTCTGGGTATCGAGGATGCGCCCTTGCGATTGGGCATAATTGTGCATTAATTTTTGCCATTCCCAAATCAAGGCCGGCTCGATCCAGGCACTAAAGCGTATCATACTCAGCCAAATATGGCGGGGCATCGTCAACGTGCCAAACGACCACAAAAACGCCTCGTCGATGGTCAAATCACCGCGCATCCGCACCGCATTGGTCCGGTCAATCTGAAAGACTTGGCGACCATCGTCAAACGTAATATAGTGCGCCGGCATTTTTTGGATGAGGTTACAGGCATCTTTGACCGCCGCTCGCACCGTCGTAGCTGTATCTGCAAAAAACTGCATGCCAATCCGTAAATCCATGGCAATATTGGCAGGTAATTGGCGGTAGGCGGCCGACCCAAATCCCAGCCCCTCTGCCCCCTGCGCATTGGTGGCAGATTGGGGCAAGTTGGCCAGGGTCAAGGGCTGGTAGAGCCGCACCCAATACAACCCAAACAAGCCGAACGGCAACACCACCTGCCCATCGTCGCCACTCTGCTGCGCCATACCCGGCGCCGAATCGGCAATCCGCACCATGGTGCGCAACAGACCTAGTTTGTAGGTGGCCGATTTGCGGTCGTTCAAAATCAAGTGACGGAGCAACGGCAAGGCGCCCGTGCCATCGTCGGGCACCCGCAACACCAATTGTTGCCATACCAGCGCCCGCCCCAATTGGTCGCCCGCTTGGGCGTCACGTTCCACCAGCAAGCCATGCGCACTGGCAAGCTGGGATATTTCACCAGCGTCGACGGCGTATTTGCCCCGCTCGTCGTCAGCGCCTGCCAATTGCACCGTGATGAGCAATACGCCACCCGGTTTGAGTAGGTCGACCAATTTACGAAAAGCCCGGGCCCGCTCACGGGGTGGAATAAACATCCATACCGCATTGACAAAGACACAGTCAAAGACATAATTGCGCCGGTAGATCTGCGCCAAGGCCGGCAATTCATCGTTGACCCACTCGATATGGGGATGCTGGTGGTACTGCGCCGCATATTCGCGCATCGTCCGTGACGGCTCTACGGCAATCACCCGATGCCCTAGCCCTGCCAACCAAGCCGCATCACGGCCACTGCCGGCCCCCACATCGAGGATTAATCCCGGTTCTTTTGGCAAAAAAGCGTCGATCCCCGCATACAGTTGCGCAGGATCGACTGTTTCATATTGGGTTGCCGCATCTCGACCATGGTGGTCATACCAGCGGATTGCCCGTGAATCACGATTGTCTGACATGCCAACCTCCAGTGATAGTTGTGCATATCATACTATATTTACGTAAAAAACATCACCGCGCCGGTGAATCTGCTGCCTGCATATCCCACAACGCGCCATGCAGTTGCACCCCAAAATAGGTCTGGATCAGGCAGTCACGCAGTACGCCCCGCGCTTCGGCGCGGCGTAACGCGTCGTGCACATCGGCACGCAACGTGGCGCCGGCCACCAGTTGCGTATAGGCCTTGAGCGAACGCACATCCCCCAATTCAGCCAAAGCACTCGCTTGCCCCGCTTTTGGCACCAGACGCCAAAACGGTTCATAGCGTAAATAATTAAACGGAATTACGGGCTGGTCGTTGACCGCAGCGCCACCCACCGTCGCATATAACGTGTAGCGCTGTAGCAGCCATTCATCGAGCTCCACCAGTGGCGTGGGGATGCGCCCGCACCCAACAGCATCACACACCGCCAACAGGAGCAAGGCTTTGTAGGGGGCGCCACGGGGAAACAGGGTTGCGTCCCATGGCGACGACTGCGACACCGTCAGCGTGGTGAATTCTTGGCGAATCTGTTGGAGTTGGGCATATGCACTCATCACCGCGATTCGTCCAATGTCTCCAAAAAGCTACGTGTCATATCGCCCCATTCCTCACGGATGCGGCGTAATTCGCTAGCGCGGTTACTATTGCCGATAGACTCGTCTTCCATACGCGCCCACGAAAACAACAACATTTGCAGGGCAATCCGCGCCCGACTCAAACGCTCTTTATCGTTGATTGGGGTGCGTTTGTCTGCGTCAATCATTTCATACAAATAGGTATGCATAGGGTGATCGATATTGATGGTGATATACAATATCCCTTCGAGATCACGCAAACTAAACATCATCGACGAATCGAGCCGGCGCTCATCAATCAATACCCGCCGTTTTTTTGTGACAATCTCGGTGGCTGTTTTTTGGGCATCTGGTGCCGGCATCCCTTGCCCAGTCAACACCCCGGCAATCTCACGCACCCGGCTGACATCATCTTTTTGGGTTTTGGCATCACTGGGGGCGGGGTGGCCTTCGCTACTGCGTTTTTGGATTGCTTGGGTGGCATACGACACACTTTCGGGTTCAGGGGTAGCCCGTGTACGTTCGCCCGTTTTTTGCTCTTTCAAGGCCGCCCGTACCCGCGTCAGCGTGGCATCGATGACCCTGAGCAGTGGTTTGAGTGGTGTGTATTCATCATTGATGTCGTTATAAAACGCTTGCCGGTCCGACGGTGTTTTGTGACTCAAGGCCTCACGCAACTTCACGGCGGTTTGTTTGTTGTTGGTCACGCCAAATACTTCATCAAGGGCCGGCGCAAATTGGATTTCCATCCCCCACCAACGTTCGACGGGGTCGTGTTGGATGAGCAGGCCTTCGTCCATTTCGAGCTCGCGCCCGGCCCGCACAATCGAAATCCCCATGTTTTTGGCGACATGTTTGCCGTAATCACGTGCCCCCGCCAAA
>DBCF01000178.1 GCA_002292925.1 Roseiflexaceae bacterium UBA965
CTCTGTTTTTTGTCCACTCTTTTTATTTCAAATTTGTTTGAACTATTTTTTCACCAAAAAATATTGCATCCCACCCTGCTTCCCCAATCGGTCCATCATTTCATACCAAGGCTATTCCCCTGCTCTGTTTTTTGTCGTACCCAATTATTTTAAATTTGTTTGAACTATTTTTTCCGTCAAAAAAATCACAGTTCACCCGGTGTTCCCTTATATTATTGCGCAATTTCAGACAAACGGGCGTCTATAATTGCCGTGATAAGCAACTACAGACGCTCGTTCAATACACCGTTTTAGACCCCAACCGATTTATTTCGCAGGCAACAACATCAATATGGTCTGGGTAAATACCTGACAGCAACGTACAATCGAGGGCAAATCAACCCATTCATTGCATTGGTGGAAGTTTGCGCCGGTAGGGCCATGCAACACCGTGGGAATATGGGCCAGTTCGGCAAACAAATTAGCATCACTGACACCCGTTGAATAGTAATATTCGCCGGCGCGGCCGTGCGCCTGCATAAACGCCACTTGCAGTGCCTGTACCAAGGCATGGTCTGCCGCAATTTCAAACGGGGGATAGTAGGGCGGGGGCGTCGTAAGCTCAATGCGTGCGGGTGAATTGAGCCCCGCCACAATCGCATCCATTTGGGCCATAACTTCGGCTTTGTTTTCTCCAGGCACAATTTGACGCGACACCAACACTTCAGCCCGCTCAGGGATAGTCACCACATATTGTGCGCTGCCACTCAAAAACGACAAAATCGATTGTGACGAGGGGATGCGCTCATGCTCCCCCAATGGCAAACCATCGACCTGCACTACAAAGCGCGCCGCTTCACTCGCCGCATTAATCCCTTGCCACGGCATAAAGCCATGAGCGGCTTTGCCAATCACATCGGCGCGCACCAATATTTTGCCAGCCGCCCCCAGCTCAATTTCGGGAACCGATTCGCTGACAATACAATAGTCGGCGGCAATGCCTTGCGTCACCAAACTATTTGCGCCTAGTGAGTACGCTTCTTCGTCAACCACTGAGCTAAAAATCAGCGTCCCACTCCAGGCAGCTCGGTTTTGGGCAAAAGCGCGGGTGACGAGCATGTTAGCAACCACACCCGATTTCATGTCACAGGCACCCAAGCCATACATGCGGTCGCCATCAATATTGCCTTGCCACGGGTCACAATCCCAGCCTTCAGCGGCCAGTACCGTGTCGGTATGACCATTGAGCATAAAGGTGGGTCCCGTGCCGTTTTCGATACGTACCACTACATTAGGCGCTTGACTGGTTGGCCAGATTTCGGCGGTCATACCATGGGCAGTAAACCAATCGGCCACGGCCTGTTGGACGGCGTGTTCTTCACCAGGGTAACTTTTGATGGCCACCAGTTGGCGCAACAATGTGGTCGCTTCGGTTAAATCATACTGAAACATAAATCATCCTTGCTGTCGCTTCAAAAAATCCCGCACCATGGCGGCATACGCCGCTGGTGCTTCACGGCGGATACAGTGCCCCACATTACGAATCAAGCCAATCTCTACCCACGGCGACAATTGCCGAGCCAACGCGGCTTCTTGTGCCGTCACAATCACCCGACTCGCCGGATCGCCCACAATCAACAACGTCGGCATCGTCAAGGCGGCAATCATGGTTTGCCACGCCACAAAGCGGTCTGTTTCGTTGAACGGCAAGCGTGCCCCCACTTGGAGTTTGGCTTGAGCCCACGGACGCAATTCGACCGCCTGCCACGTGGGGTTATCGTCGGCACCGCGCACGATTAATTGCTCCAGCGACATTGTTTTCATGTCATCGAGCCACGCATAAAACCCTGCATCATTGGCATCGGCCACATCTGGATCAACCAGTGGATTCAACATCTCTAACGGCGGGTCTTCGAGCACAATCGCCCGGATCTGATCGGGGTATGTGGTCGCTGCAGCCAAAGTCGCCATCGCACCCATTGAATGCCCAATCACGATAGGGCGCACCAGTTGCAGCGCATCGATCACATTGCGCATGTCGGCGGCCAAGTCGTGCGGGGCATAGTGGGCAGCCGTATGCCCTGACAAACCATGGCCCCGCGCATCATACATCACCACATCGTAGTGTGCAGTCAGTGGCTCTGCAAAGGCCTGCCAACAGGCTGCGTTGTCGGTGCGCCCATGTGCCAAAATCAGCGGCACGCCCTGACCTGCCCGTTGATAATGCAACGCTATCGCACCCGATTGTACATACCCCGATTGCCATGTCGTCATTGCTGTTCCTTTTTTGTGCACTCAACTAGCACCAGCACGCGCCCATTTAATTAATGGCGGCGCAAAAACTCGTACACCAACGCGCTATATTGCAACGGCGCCTCGCGACGGATGCAATGCCCCACGTTGCGCACCAACGCCACTTCGATATGCGCCGATAATGTCCGCGCTTCAGCTGCTGCAGTAGCCGGTACAATCGAACCCTTGCTGGGGTCAGAACCAATCAACAGTGCCGATACCCCGATTTGCGGGATAAGTTTTTGCCAATGAATCGTCCGCTCCGGCTCGTAATCAACCACATCACTGACAAACCCAAACTGATGCTTGGATTCGGCCCAATGATGAAGCTCCTCTGCGCGCCAGGTGGGGTTTTCGGCAATACAGCGCAACACCAATTGCTCGTGATTCAGTGCTTTCAGGCTGTCAATCCAACTATCACGCCGTGTTTTACCGGCCGCGATTTCGGCTGCCGTTGGCACCACATCGGGGAACATCGGCGGGTCTTCCATCACCACGGCCCGCAGTAACTCAGGGAACAGCCCCGCCGCATGCATTGCCATCTGGGCGCCCATCGAATGCCCCATCACCACCGGTTTAATCAACCCCAATTGGGTGATTAATTCCTTGACGTCATTGGCTTGATCAATAGCCCCATTTGATTGGCGCGGTTTGTCTGATTGGCCATGGTTGCGGGCATCGATCAAAATCACCTCATATGCGGCCGTCAATGGCTCCGCAAAGGCCTTCCAACAATCGCCGTTATCGGAGAATCCATGCGCCAAAATAATCGGTGCGCCATTCCCGGCCCGTTGATAACGAATCTTCACATCTCCCGACATAATCGTCGCTGATTGCCATGTAGTCATCGTTGACCTCACTCTTTTCATCAAAAAAATTCATCCACACAAATCAGCCAAACACAGACATAGTCTCTTGCATAACCCCTTATTTATGCAAAAAACTCCGTCGTCAGCCAAGGTTGTAACAACGCTGACAAATCATTAGGCAACACGGTGGGCTTCATCGTCGCCCGGAGCACGACGATATGATTGGTCTGCCCCTCTACCAATATCGTGGCATTGGCCGCCAATAGGGCTCGATACCGAAACGCAATTTGGCGGCTTTTGAGGGTAATCAGCTGTGTCTCAATCACCACTTCATCATCAAAGCGCGCCGGTGAACGATAGCGCACCTGCAGATCAGACAGCACCACCAACAATCCCCGCGCTTCGATGTCGCCGTATGGGCAGCCGGCAGCCCGCAACAAATTGACCCGCCCCACTTCAAACCACGGCACATAGGCGGCATGGTGCACCACCCCCATGGCGTCGGTTTCGGCATAGCGTACCCGCAACGGCGACGTATGCATCATGCTACGGCTCGCCACAACGGGCCATCCGCCCCTAGCTCGACCGTCACCACGCCATCGGTGTGTAAGGCACTCAAATAGGCCGAAATTCCCGAGGCAAACACGGCATACTGCGCCATGGCACTCGACGTCACGCCGAGTTCACGTTGCACCGTTGCTACCACGTGTTGCAACGATGCGCCACTACCACAGGCCGCCGTAACCATCGTTTTGCTGGTTGCAATGGCTTGGTGGTTGATTGCCAGCGTCTCAGCGATGGCATCACGCCCGGTGAGCACACCATGCCCGGGAACCCACTGCGCCACATCGAGTTGCCCCACCTGTGTCAACGACGTGATTTGGGCATTGACGTCATGGGCATAGGGCACACCGTATTTGGCGAGGACTGCGCCACCAAAAAAACTATCTGCCGCATAACAAATCCCCTCAACCACCACGGCAATTTGGGCCAGACTATGGCCAGGCATTGGGAAGAGGGCAAATTCCACCGCACCAATCGTCAGCGTTGACTGAGTGGCCTCGATGCGTTCGTGCACAGGTGATGGCGACGCCATCACGAATTTATTACGCAATGGCGCAATCGGGCTGGCGCCATACGACAAATAACTGGGCTCGAGGTAGGGATCTTCGATAAATGGCGCTTCACGGCGGGGAGCATAGACCCGAAAGTCTTTGATGTTGCGCACCAGATAATCATTGCCCCCCACATGGTCGGCGTGATGGTGTGTCGAAATCGCCGCCACGAGCTGCAATTTGGCCGCTTCACAGGCCCGCCGCAACAAGCGCCCTGCTTCTTTGTCGATACCCGTATCAATCGCCACTGCCGTGCCGTCACCTACCACTACCACCCCAAGGTTATTCGTTCCGGGCAGGTAGGCAGCCCGATTGGTCAAAAACTGCAATTCACTCATGCAACCACCGTAATCGTACTGCGGGCAACTGCCGCGCATCGAATGTTTCACTATCTACTGGTGGTAAATAGGTTTGCAACAGACGCAGTTGTGCCACCACATCAGCTAAATCAATCCCAGTCGTGCTTGTCGATTCTGCGATTAGTACTTGGGCACGAGCCAACAACAACCGTGGTGATGCGGTAAAGCCAAGGTGTAATTGTTTAAGAATACTCGCACATTGCACAAAAGCCTTGTGTTCTGAATCACGGTGAATCAACCATGACTCTTCAAACAACAACAAGGCATCTAACCATTCATCACGATTAAAACAATTGACTGCATCACGAAAATGAACATCACTTATCGCGTGAGGCATTGCGTTGCTCTTGGGCTTTTTTGAATTCCTCGGCTTGTTGTTGTGCGGCTATTTTGATTTGTACCGCTTCGCCTTTGAGGGCTGCCCGCACCAAAAAGAACCCTGCCACCGCCATACACCCAAACGCCACGGCGGCAATAATGGGTTGGACGCTATCTACGGCCAAACCAAACAGTCGAGCAGTGCCATTCACCGCCAGGATTGCTGCCGCCACCGTGGCCGCCCGCATCGCCCAGGCGCGATTGACTTGCCCATTGCGTTGCGCACTCCGGCTCATGTTCCCCAACAACAACGTGGCCAACACAGACACAATAACGGGAAATATTAATGATTGCATAGGTCCCTCTTCTATAACAGATTTCACCTATTATATGCACAAAACAACGACGCTGATATGTTTGCTCATATCAGCGTCGTTACGCACGACCATTTTTTAATGCTATCCTAATTTTTGGCCACGATACTGCAACGCCTCAGCCACATGTACTGATCGTACTCCTGCATCACCGGCCAAATCGGCAATCGTACGCGCCACTCTAATCACACGGTAATAAGCCCGTGCAGACAACATCAATTTATCCACCGCGAGCTCCAATAACCGTAGCCCATCACTATCGGGTTGGGCGACACGGCGTAGCTCGGCCACGGGCAAATCGGCATTCCCACTCATTTGGCCACGCGCATATTGCGTCTGGCGCGCAGTGATGACCCGCGCACGAATCACTGCCGATGACTCACCATAGGCCACACTCAATAAATGCTGCGATTCGACACGAGGCATATCGAGGTGCATATCGATGCGATCGAGAATTGGACCACTAATCCGCCGGTTATACCGCTCGATCGCCATCGGCGTACAGGTACAGGCCCGATCACGGTCCCCCCGCCAGCCACACGGGCAGGGATTACGTGCCGCCACCAACAAAAAATTCGCCGGCAATACTAACGAACCATGCGCCCGACTAATGGTGATGCTCCGATCTTCGAGAGGCTGACGCAACACTTCGAGTTTGACGCCAAATTCAGGGAATTCATCGAGAAACAAAATTCCCCGATGCGCCATCGTCACCATACCTGGGCGGATCCGCCCTGCCCCACCCCCTACCAGACCTGCTTGCGACGTGGTGTGATGGGGCGCACAAAACGGTCGCAGGCTTGGCATGCGGGTATCACGGGCAAGTAGCCCCGCTACACTTTGTATTTTGGCGACCTCGATGGCTTCGGATTCACTCAAGGGTGGCATGATGCCCCACAATGCCCGCGCCATCATGGTTTTGCCGGCGCCAGGTGTACCGGTAAACAAAATATTATGGCCACCCGCCGCCACCACTTCGAGCGCCCGCCGGGCATGTTGGTTGCCCCGTACATCAGCGAAATCGACCATGTCAACGCTTGTAGGTGCGCCAGTAGGGGTCGGTGCAATAGGGCTGAGTTGACACCGGCCCTGCAAATAGTCACACAATTCGCGCAAGTTGCGACACGGCAACACCGTCATCCCTTGGACCAAGGCTGCTTCGGTGGCATCACTCGCCGGCACCACCACCTGTGTCACACCAGCTTCACGCGCCGCAATCACCATCGGCAATACCCCGTCGGTATGGCGCAGACTACCATCAAATCCTAGCTCCCCCAAAAAAACTATCTGTGAAATGTCTGCCTCGACTTGGCCCGTCGCCTGCAAGATTGCCATCGCAATCGGCAAATCATAGGCCGGCCCCGCCTTGCGCAAATCCGCAGGGGCGAGACTGACCGCCACCCGTCGCATCGGGAAATCGAGTTGCGAATTACGAATGGCGGCCCGCACCCGTTCGCGACTTTCTTGCACTGCCGTATCAGCCAACCCCACCACCGCAAAATAGGGCAAGCCACCGGCAATATCGACTTCAACCGATACCGGCACACCATCAAGCCCTTTAATCGCGCAACTCATTACCCGTGCAAGCATAATAATCCCTCCTTTGGCACAAACTATGACGGGGATACCGTTTCATCCATGCCAAAAGGTACGCAAATTTGCACACAAAAAACCGCAACTTAATCACGTCGCGGTTTTTTGTGTGCAGTGCACTATTATTCTTCTTCGGGGAGCTCGTCATAGTAGGCAGACAAACCACTCACCATCGTTTGCACCAACAGCGGGGTGGATGATTCACTCATCAAGGTCATGTACGTATTTTGGGCGAGTAATACCGCACCCTCAACATCGTTTTCGTTGATAAGTATCGGCAGAAAGCGCTGCGCCTGCTCGGCAATTGCGCGGCGAATCCGCGCCGATGCAATTTCGCCAAGCGCTTGACGAATATACTGCGTAAAGGCCGGATCGTTTTCGTCTTCGACAATCGGTGGCTCACCAAGTGCTTCAATCACCGTGGCAATCAACCAACCGTCGAGTGCCAATGGCCGGAAGCGGTCGTGACGAAAAAGTGCCAAACTTAGACGATGATACGCTTCTACGTCTGGAACATTTGCCACTACGATATTCCGTGAATTACGCGCAACTTCCATGGCATCACGTAACGCCACCAATTCGGCTTTTTGGGGTTCGTGTTCAATCCACGTCCCTGCGCAACGAGTATAGGCAGCATGGGTGTAGGCTGTCGAACGCCGGGGTGGATAGATGGGTGCTGACATGTATGCTTCCTCATTCAGTACAACTCTGCTTGTAGTGTAATAGAGGTCACCGTTTGACGCAAATCAAATTGAAAAATTTTGTCATGCTTGTATTTTATGTCTACTAACAAGAGATGATTACCCATGTAATGCCGTGATATACCATCCAAAAGCGTTTCGTGCTACCCAAAACCACGCTGGTACAACGAAACATTGTATAATTTCATCAGTTAGTCAATGTCGAAAGGATTTATTTCATGTCTGCAGCACCCGGACAAGTCGCCCAAGTCGCCTGCCCTAGTTGCCAAACCCCTATGCGGGTGGCAATTGTCAATATCATCGATGCCGAAGCCCAGCCGCATCTCAAAAGCCAACTCCTCGGTGGCCGGCTCAACGCCAGCAACTGCCCCAAATGTGGCGCACCAGTGATGTTGGCCGCCCCATTAATTTATCATGATGGCAGTAAGCAGTTTTGTTTCGTGCATATCCCCCAACAACTACTCGCAAGCACCAAAGGGGTCGAACTCGAGCGCTTCGTGGGCAGTGCTACCAATCTGCTCATGAACGAGCTCCCACCCGAGGCACCCAAAGGCTATTTGCTCGCACCCAAACGGTTTTTGACTATGCAGACACTCGTTGAAGCAGTATTTGAAGGGGACGGCATCACCAAAGAAATGCTCGAAACCCAGCGCAAACGGGTCGACATCATGAGCCAACTGCTCGATGCGATGAGCCAAGGCGATGTAGCACTCAATGCCGCGCTCCAATCCAATCAAGCAGATATCGACGAGGAATTCGCCAAAACCCTGGCTGCCTTTGTCGATGCCAGCCGCATGAGTGGCGACCCCGAAGGCATTGCCCAACTCAGCGCCCTGCAATCCAAAATCGCCCAATTTGCGGGTGGGGCAGCCACCTTTGCCTACGAAACTCTAATTACCCAGCTCCTCGCCGCTGGTGATGAAGCAACGGTGACCCAACTCATCACCACCAACCAAGAAATCATCGACTACACCTTTTTTGACATCGTCACCAATCGCATCAACGACGCAACGACAGACGGTGACGAGTCACTCGCCACCCAGCTCACCGCCATGCGAGACCAAGTCATCGAAATATTCCAACAGCTCCAAGCCGACCTCGAGGCCTCCTATATGCAGGCCGGCGAAGTTCTTGATGCCGTCTTTGATGCCGAAGACCTCGTGGCAGCCCTCACCGCCCATTTGCCCTTGCTCAACGAAACCTTCGATATCCTAGTGGATGGCCAACGCACTATGGCCGAACGGGCCGGCGACATGGCGGCAGTCGAACGCTTACAGACTATCGCCGAGCTTACCATCCAAGTCAAAGCCGAGGCCCTTTCGCCCGAAGAACGGGTCGTGCAAGCCTTGATTACGGCCGAAAACGCCACCCGCTACATTCGTGAAAACATTGGTGACATTACGAGTGGTGTCGTCAAACGGCTCAATGAATTGTCTGAAGACTACACCACCAAAGGCAAAACCGAAGAAGCCGATCGCGTCAAACGTATCGCCCGCGAAGCCGGAGCAATGCTGTTTTAAACGGCACACAGGAGGGTTGCGATGTCGCCCTATACTCACCGACCACTCCGTAATAGCAGTGAATTCATCGCCATGCAGCAGTTCACTGCCCGCATGGTGATCCAACAGGCTCCATACTATATCTGCCAGCCCGGTGATTTGGCGTGGTGGCGCGGCGCCACCCCCGACGATAGCGGGCTGGCTGGGATTCGGCTATGGGAACGCGACGATACCATCGTCGGTTGGACCTGGGAGACCGACGATCAAGTCGACAGCCTCTACGATACCCGCTACCCTGACCTTTGGCCGGCAATGGTCGCCTATGTGGCACAACACACGGCACCGACGGTATCACTCTGGGCTTTTGAAAAAAATCCTACCCGTCACACTGCGCTGATTGCGCATGGTTATGCCCTGCAACCCTTGGCACTCAACCAGCATTATCAACCCACGGCGAGTGCACCGGTTTTTTCACTCCCCGATGGTTGGACAGCCACCACCCTACGCGAAGCAGATGTACCGCAGCGAGTGTTAGCGCAACGTAGTGCCTTCAAAAGCACTATCATGACTGAGGAGCGCTACAATTTTTCACGGTCGCTCCCCAGTTACACCCCCGAATGGGATATGGTGGCGGTCAATGATGCCGGCGAAATCGGGGCATTTTGCACCGTGTGGGTTGACGCATGGAGTAATTACGCGTTGTTTGAGCCAGTGGGATGCCGCCAAGAACATCAACGTACCGGGCTCACGCGGGGGCTAATCAGCACGACGCTTCAACGGTTGGCCAATGCCGGCATTGCCCACGCAGCAGTGATGAGTGATGGTAATCCAGAAAATCACGCTCGCTTTTTTTATGCGGCGTGCGGCTTTCAATTCGTCGATCGATTTGCGGTTTGGTTACGCACAAGCACCGACATGCCGCAGATTGGGGTCTAACCCCACGCGCCACCGGTATACATGGCCAGGTGCGCGGTATATTTCAAATCACGGGCAACAATAGAGGCATCGTGGTATAATTTACTTCAGTATAAAATTTGTGGTGATTGGAGCCAAAATTCATGAATCTCTGGCATGAATTAGACCCGGGTCCGAGTTGGCCTGAAGTCATCCATGTTGTCGTCGAAATCCCTAAGGGGTCACGCAACAAGTATGAGTTTCATAAGCGTACCGGTGCCTTCAAGCTCGATCGTGTGCTCTATTCTGCAGTGCACTACCCCGGCGATTACGGCTTCACACCACAGACGTTCTATGACGACGAAGACCCCCTCGATGTCTTGGTAATGACCAATTTACCGACGTTCACTGGATGTATCGTCGAAGCGCGTCCGATTGGCATGTTCCGCATGCTCGACCGTGGCGAGCCCGACGACAAAATCTTGGCAGTTTTGCACTACGACCCGTTTTTTTCTGACTACACGGACTTCCGCCAGCTTCCAAGTCACTATATCCGCGAAGTCGAACACTTCTTCACGGTGTACAAAGACCTCGAAGGTGCCCGGGTAGAGCCCCAAGGTTGGGAAGACGCTGATGTCGCCAAAGAACGTATCCGCTATTCGGTCAACAAATACTGGGACATGCGGGCTGGGCGCGTCGCCAAAACGTCACATGGGTAGTGAGGTATTCCCTGACGCATTCATCCGCATCTGACCGTGATCAGCGCACTGCTTATTCGGCCGGCGGAATTGTCTATCGGGTAACACTACACCGCATCGAAGTCGCCATGATTTCAACCCATGGCGGCAAACGGTGGGGGTTACCCAAAGGTCATGTACGTCGTGGCGAAACCGCTGAAATGGCCGCCGTCCGCGAAATTGCCGAAGAAACCGGGCTCAATGGAGTGGTTGTCCAACACATCACCACCATTGAGTATTGGTTTCGCATCAACGTTACTCGTATCCACAAGTACGTTGATATCTTTTTGGTGCGCTACGCCAATGGCGACATCACGCCGCAACAAAGCGAAGTCGATGACGCCTGTTGGGTTTCGATCGAAGAAGCTATCACCAAAGCCAGCTTCCAACGCGAACGCGAAGCACTCCAACTCGCCGCCAATATTTTGCGCAAAACAAAACCAGCGATACCATAAACATGGTATCGCTGGTTTTGTGTATGTATACCCTAATCGACGGTGCTGCCACCACGTAATGTGGCGCCCAACAAGTCGCGATTGAGGCGACTGATGAAGTGCAATCCGATTTCTTTGGGGCAGGCTGCCGTACATTCCCCAATGTTGGTGCAGCCACCAAAGCCTTCGGTATCCATTTGGGCAACCATTTTGAGCACCCGTTGTTGGCGCTCTGGTTGACCTTGAGGCAACAACCCCAAATGACCAACCTTAGCCGACGTAAACAACATGGCTGAGGCATTGGGACAGGCTGCCACACAGGCCCCACAGCCAATACACTGCGCTCCCTCGAACGCCATGTCGGCGTTATCTTTGGGGATGGGCGTACCGTTGGCGTCGGGAGCACTCCCAGTGTGTGCCGAAATAAAGCCACCGGCCTGGATGATGCGGTCAAACGACCCACGATCCACCATCAAGTCTTTGATGACGGGGAAGGCGTTGGCGCGCCACGGCTCAACTGTGATGTTGTCGCCATCTTTGAATTTGCGCATATGGAGTTGGCAGGTGGTGGTGGCGAGTTGACCGCCATGTGCCAACCCGTTAATCACCACGCCACACGACCCACAAATGCCTTCGCGACAATCATGATCGAAGGCGATTGGCACTTCGCCTTTGGCCATCAATTGTTGATTGAGGGTATCGAGCATTTCGAGGAACGACATGTCAGGTGACACATGATCCACTTGATATTTTTCCAAGCGCCCTTTGCTACTGGCATTTTTTTGGCGCCATACGTTTACGGTAATCTTCATGACTGTCTCTCCGCTCTACTTGTAGCTACGTTGGGCCAAATGGATGTTTTCGAAGTGCAACGTTTCGCGATGCAATACCGCTTTGCTCGGCTCGCCGGTATGTTCCCAAGCAGCCACATAGCAGTAATCATCGTCGTTGCGCAACGCTTCACCATCCGGTGTCTGGCTCTCTTCACGGAAGTGGCCACCACACGATTCGGCGCGTTCGAGGGCATCAAGACACATCAATTCGCCGAGTTCGATGAAGTCAGCCACGCGGCCGGCTTTTTCGAGTTCTTGATTGAGGTCATCACCGCTCCCCAATACCCGCAAATCCGTCCAAAACTGCTGGCGCAATTCGGGGATGCGTTGCAAGGCATAGCGCAACCCTTCGTCGGTGCGGGACATCCCACAATATTCCCACATGATTTTGCCCAACTCACGATGGAACGAATCAACCGTGCGGGTGCCTTTGATGTCGAGGAACTTCTGAGTCTGGGCCGTCACCGATTGCACTGCTTCTTGGACGGCACTATGCGTGGTGTCGACCTTTTCGAGGCCGCCTTGGGCCAAGTAGTTGCTAATCGTGGCTGGCAACACAAAGTACCCGTCAGCCAAGCCTTGCATCAAGGCGCTGGCACCAAGGCGATTGGCGCCGTGGTCAGAGAAGTTGGCTTCGCCACCCACAAACAAGCCGGGGATGGTTGACATCAAATTGTAGTCGACCCACAAGCCGCCCATGGTGTAGTGTACGGCGGGGTAGATGCGCATGGGGCCCTTGTAGGGGTTTTCGCCGGTAATCCGTTCGTACATGTCGAACAAATTGCCGTAGCGCTCGCGCACCGTGCTTTCACCCAAACGCTTGATAGCCGCAGTAAAGTCGAGATAGACGCCGAGGCCACCAGGACCAACGCCACGCCCTTCGTCACAGACTACTTTGGCCGCCCGTGAGGAAATATCGCGAGGCGCCAAGTTGCCGTAGCTGGGGTAGCGGCGCTCGAGGTAATAATCGCGCTCGTCTTCGGGGATTTTATCGGGCGACCGGGGATCACCAGCCGTGAGCGGTACCCATACGCGACCATCGTTGCGCAGTGATTCCGACATCAAGGTCAGTTTCGATTGATGATCACCACTCACAGGGATACAGGTGGGGTGAATCTGGGTATAGCAGGGGTTGGCAAAAAAGGCACCACGCTTGTGGGCTCGCCACGTGGCCGTGACGTTACACCCTTTGGCGTTAGTCGACAAATAAAAGACATTGCTATAACCGCCCGTCGCCAAAACGACGGCATCGGCCAAATGGGATTCGATTTTGCCGGTGACCATGTCACGGGTCACGATACCCCGGGCGCGGCCATCAATTACGATGACATCGAGCATTTCGGTGCGCTCATTGAGGTCGACATTGCCGGCTGCCACTTGGCGGCTCAAGGCTTGGTAGGCGCCTAGCATCAATTGCTGACCAGTTTGACCACGGGCATAGAACGTGCGTGACACCTGGGCGCCACCAAACGAACGGTTGTCGAGGTAGCCACTGTATTCACGGGCAAATGGGACCCCTTGGGCCACACATTGGTCGATGATATTGACGCTCAGCTCGGCCAAACGATAGACGTTTGCTTCACGGGCGCGGAAGTCGCCACCCTTGATGGTGTCATAAAACAAGCGGTAGACACTGTCGCCGTCATTGCGGTAGTTTTTGGCGGCATTGATGCCCCCTTGGGCGGCAATGCTATGGGCACGACGGGCGCTGTCTTGATAACAAAACGCCTTGACGCTATAACCCATTTCGGCCATGGTGGCAGCTGCAGCGCCACCAGCCAAGCCCGTCCCTACTACAATCACCGTATATTTACGGCGGTTGGAGGGATTGACAAGCTTCATTTCGAACTTATGCTTGGACCATTTTTGTTCGATTGGTCCAGCGGGAATATTGGCATTGACCCGCGCATCGGTATATTCTACCGGCTGGCGTACATCAACTTGCGGTTTAATCTCTGTCGTCATTCTGACACTCCCCATCTTCCTGCGATGACCTACTTAATGATCCCCAACAATACCACAACGGGAATAGCGGCAAATCCGACAAACAATCCAATTCCAGACAACACGGCCAATCCGCGGAACAATTTATCATTGCGCCGATTATTGAGTCCGAGTGTTTGCGTCGCGCTCCACACGCCGTGATACAAGTGCGTCCCCAAAGCTGCCACCGCCAACAAATAAACCCCGGCCATTAGCGGTTGCAATTGGAAGCCGCTTACCACGTTGTGGTAGGGCTCACCTTCGATAAATTGGGGGTGTACAGTGCCAATGGTAAAGTGCATCAAGTGATAAATCACAAAGAAAAAAATCGCCGCCCCGCCCCAACGCAACGTCAGTGATGCAAACGATGCCTGCTTGCGTTTGACTTTTTTGTAGGCCACTGGGCGACCAGCAGAATCGATGCGCGTTAATTGGATTGCGGCATTGACATGCAGAATCAACGCAAGTGTCAATACAATCCGGATTAGCCACAAAATCGTCCCTGCCGGGAGTGCTGGTTCACCGACTACCCGCAAAAAATGCGAATACTCGTTGAACCCTTTAGGACCTTCAAATATTTTGAGGTTCCCAATCATGTGGACGATTACAAAACCATACAGGATGACACCCGTCACTGCCATGATGGCTTTTTTGCCAATCGTCGAGCGATACAGAGTCATTGCAGCCGCCATATTGCGTCCTTCTCTTGCCTAACCCATGCGCAGATTGTGATGGGATTCACCGTAAAAGCGAAACGATTATAACCGGAATCCTCTCGATTGTCGAATTGGGAGATATGAATGTGTTTTCTGTTTCTCGCACAGCGCACACGGAGGGCAACGAGGTCGATCTTCTGTCTCGCACAGAGAACGCAGAGGGCACAGAAACCCCAACGTCATTCCATGACTACGATCGTGGAATCTCCCAGGGTTGCCTATTCAATTCCCTCCCATACGAAATGTGTTGTAGAACGCAGAGGGCACACAAGCCCCAACGTCATTCCATGACCACGGTCGTGGAATCTCCCAGGGTT
>DBCF01000248.1 GCA_002292925.1 Roseiflexaceae bacterium UBA965
CCTCTGTGTGCGCTGTGCGAGACAAAACGGTATCGCGCAATGACCGACATCTAATCGGCGAGCGGCAATCAAAAAACGCCTCCGTGCCCTCTGTGTGCGCTGTGCGAGACAAAACGGTATCGCGCAATGACCGACATCTTATCGGCGAGCGGCAATCAAAAAATAACTCCGTGCCCTCTGTGTCCCCTGTGCGAGAAATAAGCCATTACGCATCTGACGGCAGTTCATACGCAAGCAGCGTTGCTTTGCGTTGACTGCCCCAGCGGTAATTGCCGTGCGCCCCTGATTGTGCTACCACACGATGGCACGGCACAATAATCGCCAATGGATTGCTGGCGCAGGCCTGTGCCACTGCCCGACTAGCCGTCGGCTGACCGATTTGTTGGGCGATTGCGCTATAGCTCAACGTCGTCCCCCGTGGAATGGTGCGTAATGCATCCCAGACCCGTTGTTGGAAGGCAGTAGCCCGGATATCGCTGGGAATGTCATGGTAGTTGGGCTGATCGTTGAGCAAATTGTTGACGCACAAGAGTGCATCTGCCACCACTGCTTGATCTGACATGATGCTTGCCGCCGGGAATTCGCTGTGGATGATGGTGGTTGCATGTCTGTCGTCATCGGCAAATGCTACCAAACAGATACCTTTGGCTGTTTGTGCCACGAGTAATAACCCTAGCATGGTTGTGGTGGTAGCGTACCAGATTTGTAGCCCGTTGCCCCCATTGCGGTAGTGGCGCGGTGATACACCGAGTGGATTGGTGTAATAGAGGCTGTTGGGGGTGGTGTAGCCTGCATCCAAAGCGGCATGCGTGACAGTATGGTTTTGGCTGAGGGCTGATGCCAGACGTTTTTTGCGCATGGCATCGCTGTACTGTCGGGGTGAAATCCCTAGATGCGCCTTGAACATGCGCGTCAGATGAAACGGGCTATAGCCAAAGCGGCTGGCTAATTCACGCAGCGCCGGTGGGTTTTCTTGGCTATCGAGAAAACGACAAATCGTGTTAATCGTATTGATTTCGGGGCTGATGCTATCGGGGTGGCAGCGCTTACAGGCCCGTAATCCGGCCTGCTGAGCCGAATGAGCATCAGCAAAAAAGCGCACGTTTTGGCGTAATGGTCGCGCACTACACGATGGGCGACAATATATTTTAGTTGTCATAACGCCAATAAAAAATAATCCATCGTATGCGCTATCTCGTTGTTGCATGATTTGCCAGCACTGATCATCGCTGTATAACATGTTGCATCCTTTCTATTTTCCTCTATGATAGCGTACAAGAATTACATCAATAATTCTTGTGAATTCTTGCGTTGAGCATAGGAGCTGTGATGACAAGTACCGTCTGTTTGACTTTTGATTTTGATGCCATGTCAGTGTGGTTTGGTTATGCGCATACGACGCCAGCAATGTTGTCGCGGGGGGAATATGGCGCCACGGTGGGTGTACCACGGATCCTCGAGTTGCTTAAGCGTTACAATATCCGCTCGACGTTTTTTATTCCAGGGCATACAGTCGAGTCATTTCCGCATCAAGTGGATGCGATTTTGGCTGCAGGGCACGAAGTAGGGCATCATTCGTACGCTCATGTCGATCCCAGTGAACAGACGCCCGATGAAGAGCGGCGTGATATGGAACGGGCGTTGCAGGTGTTGCGCAAAATTGGGGTGGAGCCACAAGGGTTTCGTTCGCCGTCGGCCGATTTTTCGCAGGTGACGCTGTCTTTGCTCGAAGAATACAAGTTCCGCTACGATTCGAGTTTGATGGCCAACGATTTTGCGCCGTATCACCCGCGTATTGGTGATCAAGTCAGCCGGCATGAGCCGTTGATCCCTGGGCGAGTTGCCGATATTTGGGAATTACCGTTTTGTTTTGAGTTCGACGACTGGGCGCATTTCCAGTTTAATTTCAACCCGTATCGTAATGGTACGTCGGCACCAAGCAAGGTATTTGAGATATGGACCAAAGATTTCGATTGGATGCATCACAATCACCCCAATGGCGTGTTGACGGCCGCCATGCATCCTCAAGTCATAGGGCGTGGTCATCGCATCGAAATGCTGGAGCAGTTTATTCAACACGTGCAATCACGCCGTGACACGCAGTTTTCGACACAGGGCGACGTAGTGGCGCGCTTAGGCTAAAACCAATAATGGTGGTGAAGATTGTATATCTTCACCACCACTATTTTGTCTATTCACGGCTGCGCCCTAATTTTTTTTGACCAAAGAAATAACTGACTCAATGACACGCTGAATCTTGGTTTCTTCGATGTGATTGTACATGGGCATCCGCAACAAGCGGCTACTGAGTGAATCAGTGTTATCCATGCGCCCATGTACGCGCCCATAGCGCATCCCCGCGGGTGAACTGTGGAGGGGGATGTAGTGGAATATGGCGTTGACGTGCAGCTCTTTGAGTGATTCAAGTAATTCGTTGCGCAAATCTGCGGTGGGCAAGATGACATAATACATGTGCGCATTATGCTGACAATGCACTGGTACAACTGGCTGACTAAGGTATTCGTCACGGGCCAAATCAGCAAAGGCGGCGTGGTAGGTGTCCCATGTTGCGAGGCGGTTTTGGGTGATAGCAAGACCATGTTCGAGCTGGGCTAGCAGAAATGCTGCGATGAGTTCGCTGGGCAAAAACGATGAACCGACATGTTGCCAAGTGTATTTGTCGACAATACCACGGAAAAACTGACTACGGTCGGTGCCTTTTTCCCAGATAATTTCGGCTAATTCGGTGTATTTGGGGTCATTGACAAACAGCGCGCCACCTTCGCCCGAAATGACGTTTTTGGTTTCATGGAAACTCATGGCAGCGAAATGGCCGATGCTGCCTAACGGCCGCCCTTTGTAGTACGATTCATAGCCTTGGGCGGCGTCTTCGATGACAAACAGATTATGCCGGGTCGCGATATCCATGATGATGTCCATTTCGCAGGCAACACCTGCGTAGTGAACCACACAAATCGCTTTGGTGCGCGGGGTAATGGCTGCTTCAATGAGTGTTTCGTCGATGTTGAGGGTGTCTGGGCGAATATCGACAAACACGGGAATGGCATTGCGGAGCACCACGGCATTAGCTGTCGACACAAAGGTGTACGACGGCATGATGACTTCATCGCCTGGTTGGAGATCACACAAAATACTCGCCATTTCGAGGGCGGCGGTGCATGAATGGGTCAAGAGTACTTTTTGCGAACCCACCTGTTGTTGCAAAAGCTTGTGACAACGTTGGGTGAATTGGCCATTACCCGATAATTTGTGCAGATTATAGGCTTGAGCAATGTATTCGAGCTCTTGCCCGGTCATATAGGGATGATTAAATGGCACCTTCATATTGTTCCTCTTCCTAACATATACCTCAGTATAGTGTATATGCCGATTTAACGACCTAAATGACGGCGATTGCCTGCAAAATATGCTTCAAACCGGGTACGAATTGCTGGCCATTCATGATCGGCAATCGCAAACCACGCGGTATCGCGATTACGACCTTTGACAATCATATGCTGTTGGAATACGCCTTCGAAACGGAATCCGAGACGTTGGGCAGCAGCTCGGCTCCGGGCGTTATTGGCATCGCACTTCCATTCCACCCGGCGGTAATGCAATGTATCAAATAAATAGGTGAGTAACAAAAATGCCGCCTCGGTTGTGCGCGGTGTGCGTTGCATATCGGCATCATACCAAATATGCCCAAGCTC
>DBCF01000233.1 GCA_002292925.1 Roseiflexaceae bacterium UBA965
GAATACTCCTACCAAAACGAATACCCCCACCATAACTAGCACTGCTACCATCACCGCTACTCCGACAAATACGCCGGTGAAGGTGATACAAAAAATCAGTACGAGTGGTGGGTTTACCTGTGCAATTGCCGACACGAACGGGTGGTGTTGGGGGGCAAACACCTTTGGTCAATTGGGCAACCGCACCACCACAAATGCCAAGATTCCCGTCAGATTAGTCAAAAACGACACCTCTGCACTGAGTAATCTCGCACAAATTGACACGAGTGCAGATGGGGGTCACGCCTGTGCCATTAGTACGACGAATCTCTTGTGGTGTTGGGGATGGAATGAGGTCGGTCAAGTCGGCAATGGTAACTCGGTCGATGCCAAGGGTGCCGTACAGGTCAGAAAGAATAGCACTACCCCCCTTGATAATGTCACAGGTGTCAGTGTGGGCATGCAGTACACCTGCGCCCTTGTATCAGGTCAAGTCTATTGTTGGGGTTATAGTATATACGGCGAAACAGGTCGGATAGGAATATCTACCTATGCCACCATTGTCACGAATAACGGCAGTACATTTGATGGTATCAGCGAAGTCAGCGTCGGTATGCGTCATACGTGTGCCCTCAAATCCGGGAATGTCTGGTGTTGGGGATTTGACGGTCAAGGTCAGTTAGGCAATGATGACGTATTTATTAACACAGCACGGCCGGTCATGGTCAAAAAGAGTAATGGCTCAGATCTCGCCAACATTGCTCATATTAGTAATGGTGCTAGACATACCTGTGCACTCACCACCACCGGAGAAGTATGGTGTTGGGGATTAAATGAAAAGGGTCAGCTCGGTGATGGCACTGCCGGGACCACTGCGAGCGGTGCGTTACTCACTCGTCCACGCGCAGTACAAGTACTCCAAAGCGCTGGTGTCCCCCTGACCGGGGTAACAGCCATAGACGCAGGCGTTTCGCATACCTGCGCTATCATCAGTGGGGAGACCTGGTGTTGGGGGCTCAACGACAAGGGTCAGCTCGGTGACGGCACCACCATCAGTCGGCGCTACCCTGTCAAAGTCATCTTGACTGATGGAACACCACTCGCTACCGTCACCGATATCAGTGCGGGTACGGCACATTCCTGTGCTGTCGCCAATAGCAAAGCACTTTGTTGGGGAGCTAATGGGCTCGGCCAACTCGGCGACAATACCCTCATCAACAAGCTCAGGGCCTTTATCAACGAGCTGTAACAAACACGATATCAAAGCACCCTCCGCATTGCCTAGGTTAGGACAATGCGGAGGGTGCAAATAATTACTGAATTTTGGCGTAGGTATTGTACACAAAAACAGTCGCATACCCCACATTGATGAGGTATGCGACTGTTTTTGCAACCTTATTTGCCGTAGCGCCAGCCATAATAATGCTGCCCGACATTGCCCATCTCGACTTGGTAACCGGCAGGATTGCTGGGCGTGTAGGTCAAAATCCGGCGCTCGAAGGGTTGCACCAGCGACCATTGCGACACACCTGCGATGTTGGTACGAATCCAATAGGCATCACCAATGGGATAACCAAACGCCACCACCCAATCAAATAATTGGCCATTGCTATAGCGCCCACCGCTATAGACCAGCCCCGTTTGATTGAGGAAGGTGCGAAACACATCGGGGATGTTGTGACGCGTCTCAGGGATAAATTGCGCATAGCTGACGTTGGCAGGTGGGGTAATGTCTTGGAAGGTGCCGTTGCGCAACAACTGCGTCCGCACCGCTTGGCCGGTTTTGTCGGCTTGGGGTGGCAACACCATCGCCAACGTAGCGTAGCTCGGCGCGTCGGGGTTAACCACCCGCGGGTCACCAGCGAGGACTTCTTCGTTGGGGGTGCGTGCTTCGATGGTGGTATCGCCGGTCTGTACACGCCCCGTCACCATTTCGCTGACCAGTAAGCCGTTGGTGACGAACCATGGCGAATTGCGATCGCCGTTGACGTTGTTGATTTCCATCCGCGCTTTATCGAAATACTGCACCAAGCGTTGGCCACCGTTAAACGATTCGAGGCGCCCATCACCGATTTGCGGGCCCCACACCCACGAGCGCACGGCACGTTGTTGTTGTACCGCCAAGTCGGCCCGTTGCCAGATTTGTTTGATGGTGGGGTCAGCAAAGCCACTGGGGATAACGGGGGTGGGATCTTTGAAGGCGGCGATTTTTTCACGGGTGATGTCGAGGTAGGTATTGCCGTTGTTGATGCTGGTTTCGATGGAACTGCCTTCGAACCATTCGTTCCAACTAGTGATAATCGCCACTTGGGCTCCGTAGGCGCGGGCATTGTCCCAGCCACTACGGTAATAGTCACCATTGGCGCGGTCTTTGCGATGGCCGGCGCGGTAGCGCATGTCGTCGTAGCCGGGCATGACGGTGGCAAAAAAAGGCTTGTTGGCGCCGCGACTAGCGTTGTAGTCGTTGAGCTTGCGGTTATATGAGCTCATCGCTTTGCCCGATGATGTCTCCCAAGAAATATCATAAAAATGCAGGGCATCGAAGACATCGAGCAAGGCAAAATTGACCCCTCCACCCAACCAAAACTGAGTGCGCTGGGGGTCGATGCGGTCACGGGCCGCTTGCCAGTCGGCACGACTACCGCGACCACCGGGCAAGATAGTGTCGTTCCAAAAGACAAACACGGGCTTGCCGTCGCGCTTCCAGTAGGCCGGGCTGCCCGTATAATTGGCCATTTCTTGCATGTTACGGGCCATGGCATCGTTGGAATTCAGAGTAGGGTCGCCGATTGGGTCTACACTAAATGCGATTTTAAATCCACCAATGGATTCGGCTACTTGCACGACTTTGGCGCACGAATAGCGCCATGTGCAGATAAATCCATCAATGCCGGCGTTTTTGGCGTCGGTAATTTGGCGGCGAATCACCGCTTCGCTTTTGCTGTCGTATAAATCAGCAGGGCGGTCACTCATGCGACTGGGGTCCCAGCTGAGGCGATTCCACCAACTATAATAATAGGCAAAGACTTCGCGACCACCATCGGCATGCGCCACGGAGGGCTCGGTACGGGAAGGCAACAGGGCGGCAACGAGCAACAGCAACACAATACGCGGCATGGTGGCTCCACGAAAATAACAGATATCAATTTATTATACCAATACCGCTGTCAAAAAAATCACCTCATCAGATGTAGTACGGCATTGCAACAATATTTGGTACAATAGAACTGTTCTGCAAGCAGATGGTGAATATATGACGGCAACACACACACTCGGCATTCTTGGTGGTGGGCAATTAGCCCAGATGTTAGCCCTTGCGGCTATTCCGCTAGGGATTCGTTGTCATGTATACGACCCGAGCGGCGATGCCCCGGCAGCCTTGGTTGCTACGCATACCGTCGCCGATTACACCCACAAACCGTCACTCGAAGCCTTTGCCAACACCGTCGATGTGATTACCTACGAATTCGAAAATGTGCCGGCGGCAACAGCACAGTTTTTGAGTACCTTACGACCGCTCTACCCCATTGCTAATGCTCTCGCGATTGGCCAAGATCGTCTGCACGAAAAGCAGTTTTTTACGGATTTGGGTTTTAATACGGCACCATTTGCGGCGGTCGACCAAACCACCAGCGTGGCCCAAGCCATCAGCCGCACCAAACTCCCTGCCATCATCAAAACCCGTCGCAACGGCTATGACGGCAAAGGCCAACAACGGATTACCAGCCTGACCCAAGCCTATCAAACCGTGGTCGACATGGCTGGTACCGATTTGCTCATCGAAGGGGTGGTGCCGTTCACCCGTGAATTATCGTTGTTGGTGGTGCGTGACCGCTTTGGGGCAATTAACCGCTACCCATTGGTCGAAAACCACCACCACGAGGGAATTTTGCGGCTGTCAATCGCGCCAGCCGCCAATGTTCACCCCCAAGTTGACGCCTTGGCCGATGCCATCGCCCACCAAGCGGTAGCCGCCCTCGATTATGTAGGGTTGCTGGCCATTGAATGCTTCGAAGTGATGACCGCCAACGGGCCCACCCTCGTCATCAACGAAATGGCACCACGGGTGCATAATTCGGGGCATTGGAGCATCGAAGGTGCGGTGACTTCACAATTCGAAAACCACGTCCGGGCGGTGTGTGGCTTACCCCTGGCCCCCACAAACCTGCGGGGCATGTGTGCCATGATTAACCTCATCGGCGCCATTCCCGAGCTAGCCCAAATTCCCGCTGGCGTGCATGTGCACTTGTACCACAAGTCGCCTCGGCCAGGCCGCAAAGTGGGTCATCTGACCATCGTCGCGCGTGACATGGCCACCTTGATGCGCAAAGTCGAAGAATGCCGTCCACTCGCCGGTGTCTGGTTGCCCGCAAATGACGATGCCCTGCCCCCACCCAAATCCAAGCGCGCCAAAGCAGCCGAATAATCATTCTTACCGACAACTGAATGGAGACGACAATGGCGTACGGCTACCACGGTGCAGTGTTGCACGTAGACATGACCACGCAAACCACACGGGTCGAGCACCCCGATGCCAATTTTTATCGCATCTACGCCGGTGGTGGGTTGATGGGCACCTATTACTTGCTCAAAGAAACCCGCGCCGGCATTGATCCGCTCGGCCCCGACAATTTGTTGATTTTCAACAATAGCGTGGTGGCCGGCTACCCTGCCGCAGGATTGGTACGCTATATCGTCACCACCAAATCACCCTTGACCAACGGCATCGGCGAAACCCGCGCCGAAGGGCGCTGGGCCATCTCACTCAAGATGTGCGGCTACGATGCCATCGTCGTGCATGGCGCAGCTAGTAACCCCACCGGGTTGCTGATTCACGATGGCGCCGTCTCGTTTTTCGACGCCACACCACACTGGGGCAAGACCGTCGGCCAAACCACCGACATCCTCGAAAACCAATACGGCAATGACATCGATGTGGCCGCCATCGGACCGGCCGGCGAGCACCAAGTGCGCTACGCCAATATTGTCAGTAGCCGCACCCACCAAGCCCAGCGCCACGGGGTCGGCGCCGTGATGGGCGCCAAAAACCTCAAAGCGATCGTACTCAAGGGTGGAGCGTTGCCCCCCGTGGCGCACCCTGAAAAATTAGCCGCCATCAATGCCGCCTTTAGCCGTGATATCGAGCATAACGTGTTGTCGATGTGGCAAAAAAACTTACCGGGCTTTGCGGTGTGGGTGCACACCCATGGCCTCGATGCAGCCCTCAACACCCACAACTATAGCACCGCCCAATTTGGCCATCTCGCGGCCTACGAAGCGTCACAGTGGTTGCCCCATGCCATTGGCGTGTCACGCTGCCCGGGCTGCCCCAACGATTGTATGAAAATCTACCACAACGCTGCCGACACCGACCTCGACCCGCGGGCCAGCGCCATGCACCAAGAGGTCAGTGGCACGCTCGGGCCCAACATCGGTACCAGCGATGCCCGCGTGATTATGCGCTTTAACAATTTGTGCAACCAATGGGGGCTCGACCCGGTGTCGCTGGGCTTTACCTTGTCGTTTGCCATGGAAGCACATGCCAATGGGCTTATCAGCACCGCCGACATGGATGGCATCGATTTGACCTTTGGTGATCACACTGCCGCTCTGGCCATGATGAAAAAAATCACCTACCGTGATGGCTTTGGTGCCATTCTGGCCGAAGGCAGCCAACGCGCCGCCGCTCATATCGGCCAAGGCAGCGAGCACTACGCTATGCATGTCAAAGGGCTCGAAATCGTGCCCTTTGAGCCACGCAGCCAAAGCAACTTGGCCCTCGGCTATGCCACTGCGCCCATCGGGCCGCGCTACGACATCTGCGAGCACGACTGGGACTTCGACACCCAAGTGGGCTGGGAACATTCCCTCGATTACTCGCGGACATTGGGGATTATCGAGCGCATCCCGATGGAATTTGTCGGCGCCAAAAAAGTGCGCAACTACAAGGCCCTGCACAACCTCTGGTCGGCGGCTGACGCTTTGGCCTTTTGTATTTTTGCCATCGCCCCCACCCGCGCCATCAGCCTCCAGACCATGACCGATATGCTGGCGGCCGTGACCGGTTGGGAAACATCGTCGCACGAATTATTGCGCTTCGGCGAGCGCCGCACCCACCTGATGCGCATCTACAACACCCGCGAAGGACTCGGTCGTGCCGACGACACCTTGCCCGAACGGTTTTTCAGTGAGCCCATCGATAGCGGCGCCAAACAAGGAGTGGTCATCGACCGTGCCAAATTTGCAGACGCCATTAGCCTTTATTATGAAATGATGGGCTGGGATCATGACGGCGTCCCCTTGGCGGGCACCCGTTACGACCACCACATCGAATGGACGTTGCAGGCATGATTACCCGTATCACCAGTCATGACCAGCGCTACGATCTCGCCCCCGGCGAAGGGGCAGACGCCGTGCACACCAATCCCCAATACGCCTATGCCGTCTGCCTGTTGCACGACGACAGCGGACTACGGGGCACCGGGCTCGCGTTTACGCTGGGGGGCGGTAATGCGTTGGTCTGCCAGGCTATCGACATCCTCGCTGGCGCACTGGTAAGGCGTGACATCGAAGAACTGATGGCGGAGTGGGGCACTGTCTACCAACAGCTGGCCAACCATCATCAGTTGCGCTGGTTGGGGCCGCACAAAGGGGTGGTGCATTTGGCCCTGGCCGCCATCACCAACGCCTGTTTTGATTTGTGGGCCAAGTGGCGTGGCGTACCGTTGTGGCGCTTGCTTCTCGACCTGAGCCCCGCCCAGATTGTAGCCTTGCTCGATTTGCGCTACCTCGAAGATGTGTTGCCCGCCACACGAGCGTTGGAGCTCATCAACGCCGCCCAGGCCAGTCGCCCCGAACGGATGGGAGTGATTGCTAGTGGTTACCCGGGCTACGACACATCGGTGGGGTGGTTTCATTATGACGAGCAACAAGTCCGTGAAAACGCCAAACGGGCGCTGGCAGCGGGCTTTGGCGCCATCAAGCTCAAAGTAGGCGCCCGTGACCCCAATTACGACCTACGCCGCGCCGCCGCGGTGCGTGAGGCGGTGGGTGACCAGACCACGGTCATGCTCGACGCCAACCAGCAATGGACATTGCCCCAAGCGCTCGAGATGTGCCAGGCCTTGCAACACATTAACCCACTCTGGGTGGAAGAGCCGACACACCCCGATGATATACTCGCGCACCAAACCATTGCTCAGGCGATAGCCCCTGTCAAAGTAGCGGCCGGCGAGCATGTGCCCAATGCGATTGTCTTCAAAAACTACCTGCAACTGGGGGCCATGCACTATGTGCAAGCCGATTGTGTGCGGGTAGGCGGGATTAGCGAATTCATCACGATTAGTCTATTAGCCCGCCACTACAATCTGCCTGTAGCGCCCCATGTGGGTGACATGGGGCAGATCCATCAACACCTGGTGTTGTTCAATCATATTGCCCTTGGCCACGAGAAACTCTTTTTGGAATATATTCCTCATTTGCGCCAGCACTTCGTGCACCCCGCCAGCGTACGCGATGGCGTTTATCACACCCCACAAGAACCAGGCAGCAGTAGCGATTTGGTAGACATGGATGCGTAGGGGCGAATAAATTCGCCCCTACGCCCCCGGCCCCCCATCCGCCCATCCCATCATGCC
>DBCF01000125.1:0-1480 GCA_002292925.1 Roseiflexaceae bacterium UBA965
CGCGAGGCAGCCCTGACTATTTTGTTTGCGTTGGTATTGGTGTATGCCTGGGCGGCTGAATCATTGGGGAGTGTGGCGGCGATTACTGGCGCCTATCTGCTGGGGATTTTGGCGACCCGTCATCTCGGTCCCAAACACATCGCTCACGATGGCACTGCCACGGTGGGGTATGCTTTTTTTATTCCAATCTTTTTTGTCAATATTGGCTTACAAGTCACGCCCAACGATGTCTTTTCGGCTCCGTTGGTGATTGTGGTGATTACGGTGGTGGCAATTGTCACTAAGCTCATCGGTGGGGGCTTGGGTGCGCGTATCGGCGGTATGCCGTGGCGCCCGGCGCTGACGGTGGGTGCAGGGATGGTTTCACGGGGCGAAGTGGCTTTGGTGCTCGCTGGGGCGGCGTTGGCTGCGGGGGTAATTAATGGCACGATTTTTTCGGCACTCATCGTCATGACGCTGGTCACCACGTTGGTGACACCACCGTTGTTGCGCTGGATGATCCCTAGTGCACCGCCACCCACAGACGCGGTTGCGCAGGATGAAGCCTAGAGTAACGCCACAAACAAATCATTGACGTTGGTGCCCGTCGCTCCTGGTTTGAGCAAATCAGCAATGGCATCAAAAAAATAATAACTATCGTTGCGCGCCAAGGCATCATGGGCATCGTGCCCTGTATCCTTGGCGCGTGCGATTGTGTTGCCATCGATCACCGCTCCGGCAGCATCGCTAGGACCGTCGCCGCCGTCACTGGCGTAGGCAGCACAGAGGAGATTGGGGATGCCTTGGATGCTCAGTGCCGCCCCCAACGCCAGTTCTTGGTTGCGACCTCCCAGCCCGTTGCCTCGAATCGTGACGGTCGTCTCACCCCCAGCGAGCAGACAGATTCGCTGTCCGTGGCGGGCATGGTAGGCGGCAATATGCCCGAGGGTGCGGCCAACTTCGCGGGCTTCGCCATTGAGCGTATCACTCAAAATAATTGGTGTATACCCGGCCTGTTGGGCCACTTGGGCCGCCGCTGCCAAGGCTTGCTGGATGTCACCAATGATGAGCGGCGTGGCGTAATGGGTGTGGTCAGGAGGCAACGGCGCCGTCAAGGCTGTTGTGATTGCCGGCGAAACAGTTTTCAGTCCGGCGTGTTGCACTACATCCCAGGCGGCCTGGGCCCTATCGGGGTTGGCGACGGTGGGTCCCGAGGCGATGGCCGCCAGCGGGTTGCCAATCACATCCGACAAAATCAACGTGACGACAGGCGTCGCACCGGCGGCCCGGGCTAAGCCGCCCCCTTTGACACCATCAATCCGCCGGCGAATGGTGTTGATGGCATTGATATCGGCGCCACTAGCCAACAAATCACGGGTCAACTGTTGCATCTGCGCCAAATCAATCCCCGGTAAAGGATCAACCATCAGCGCCGAGCCGCCCCCTGACACCAACACCACGATTAATTGGGTGGGGTTAGTCTGTTGCACCAACTGGCGGG
>DBCF01000125.1:1532-4483 GCA_002292925.1 Roseiflexaceae bacterium UBA965
CCCGCCATGAGGCTCCGTGCATCGGGCACCGGGTGCCCGGCGGCGTGATAGACCAATTGGGGGTGGCGAGGTGTGCCATCATCGTCTTTGTAGATTACCAGTCCGTGTGCCACCAATCCGCTGAGGCGTTGCATAGCGGCATCAGCCATGGTCAGGGCTGCTTTGCCCAGCGCCAACAGCACCACACTGCTGGGAGTGTAGTGGCTACCCCCAATTGTGATACCCGTTGTAGCGACGCTGATAGTACGCGCGATTTGTTGTTGGGGGTCGGCAGCATGCGTGGCAGCCGCCAGCAGGGCTTCGAGGGTGGTGCCGTGGGGATTAGTTTGGCTGGTGGCTGTGGCAAAACGCCGTGCTACGGTCATGAGTCGCTCCTTTGCGGCGTTTTTATTGACAAAACTCGGTTAATACGCTGGTCAATATCGTGGCGCATTGAATGGTCTGGTCGATGTCTGCCCATTCTTCGACGGCATGGGCGCCGGCTCCGCCTGGTCCAAATGACAAAGTGGGGATGCCGGCAGTGTCAAACAACGACGTTTCCATCCAGCCAAACGAGCCAATCGTGGCAGGGGTGCGCTGGGTGTGCTGGCTGGTCCAATGGCGCACCAGTTGCACGATGGGGGCATCGGCGCTGATTTCGAACCACGGTCGGCTCAAGTCGACGTGCAATGTGGCGGCAAAGGTGGGGTCGGCGGCGTGGAGTTCAGCCAAAATAGTCGTGAGTTGGGCAGTCGCCTCGCTGATGGTTTCGGGGGGAGCCGTGCGCCGTTCCAGCCAGATGCGGCAGTGCTCGGGGTAGCTCGATAATTCTTGGCCACCACTAATCAATGAGGCATGGATCGAACCACCACCCAACAAAGGGTGCTTGCCGGTGCGCAACTGCAAGTCAAGCGCTTCGATGCGGGTCAGCACCCGGCCAGCCCGCACGATGGCGTCGATGCCGAGGGTGGGTTGTGAGCCGTGGGCTGCTTTGCCTTGGACGTCGATGGCGTACCACACAAAGCCTTTGTGGGCGATGCCCATATCGAGCCCGGTGGGCTCAGTCACAATCGCGGCGTCAGCGTGGTGGGTGCGCAACAGGGCCTCGGTGCCGATGCTGGCGTATTCTTCGTCGACCACTGCGGTAAAAATCACGTCGCCGCGGCGGGGAATCTGCATGGCATTGATGGCGGCACTCATACAGGCAGCCACGCCGGCCTTCATGTCATATGCACCACGACCATACAAGCGATTGCCTTCGATGCGGGGGGTGTGGGGGTTGGTCATACCCGCCACACCGACGGTATCGGTGTGCCCATTGAGGATCAGCGCTTTGCCACCGCCATTCCCTTTGGCGGTCGCGATGACATTGGGGCGCCCTGGCACGACTTCTTGGAGCTGCACGCTCAACCCGGCCCGGCTGAGGGTTTCGGCAATATAAGTGGCTACCGCCTGCTCGCCGGCTCCGCCAGGGACGAGATCGGGGTTGACTGAGTCGATGGCGGTCATATCATGCAAAAACTGAATGGTGCGATCCATGTAATCCTCCGTCTTGATTAGGCAAAAAACTGCGTAGCAACCAGCGTTGCGACAACTGATTTCGGCATGGCGTAAAAAAACCGGTATAGTGGATTGTAACAAATCCACCACACATTGTAGTTAGGGATTGCATGTCAAAAAGTATGGCAGGGATGGGATTGGTGGCGTTAGCAGCCATCTCGTGGGGCAGCATTGGCGTGGTGGTGTCGTTGCTGTTTGGCAGCCTGACTATTGCACCATTGATGGTCGGTGCCATGCGCTTGGTACTCGCTGCTCCCTTGTTGCTGGTATGGCATCGTTTGGTGAGTGGGCGCTGGGGATTTGCCATGCCGGCCCGCCATCACTTGTTGTTGGTGGTGGGTGGTTTGGCGTTTGCCGGCTATCAAGTGGCCTATTTCGCAGCGATTCCGCAAATCGGGGTGGCCTTAGCCGTCATGTTTAATATTTGTAGCGCACCAATTGTCACCGCCGTGATTACTGGTATCGTGTTGCGTGAACGGCTCAACGTCGTGCAGTGGTTGGCATTGCTAGGGGCGGTGGGCGGGGCCGCCTTGTTGGTGTATGGTGGCCAAGCCAGTGTGGGAGGCTCGCTGTGGTGGGGTATCGGCTGTGCCGTCACCGCCGGGGTCTGCTATAGCCTGATGGCGATTGTGTCGCGCCAAGTAGCGCCCCATCATGCCCCTGCCACGCCGTTGGCGTACATGTTTAGCGTGGCGGCGGTGGTGTTGACGGGAGTGCTGTTTTTGACCCAACCAGTCGACTTGACGTTGTCGCCACTCGTATGGCTGGGATTGGGTTATTTGGCTCTCGTCCCCACCGTTATTAGCTATGTGTGGTATGTACGTGGTTTGCAACAGGTGACGGCCACCACTGCCACCACGTTGACCCTGTGTGAGCCTCTTACGTCGACGGTTTTGGCCGTGCTCATCCTCGGCGAACATTTGTCACCATCAGCGTGGGTCGGTGCCGGAGTGTTGCTCTGCTGTTTGGTGGTGTTTGCTTGGGCGCAAGTGGGGGATGCCCGCCAGCAGGCCTAGCCCGGCTATCACGGCGATGATGACGACTATCACAGGCCACACTGCACTGCTACTGGGGGGAGCGAGCAAATAATACCACCAGAAGTCATAGAATTCGGTGCGGATGTCGCTGGCCCAAATCCGCATCGCATTGGGGACCGTCGGCATGCGCGATGGCGGAGTCAGTTTTGCCCAAAACGGATAGTCGCCGTGCGTATCATATACCCGTAAATGACGCATGGCTACCCCTAGTTTTTCGTACCATTCATGCTGTGGCAACCCCGCGATATTGACGCCGCTACTGCCAAATTCTATGGTGCTTTGCCGTTTTGGTAAAAGTAAGTGGATCAATCGCGGTGGACAAGCTGGGGCGTCAATCAATAGTTGCTGATCAAGGCTGATGGCGAGGTGCATTTG
>DBCF01000192.1 GCA_002292925.1 Roseiflexaceae bacterium UBA965
CCATGCAAAAAAATCAGAGCCTGGTGTTGCGCCGCTGTTATGAGTTGCAACCTACCACGCAACCCCTGACGGTGGCAATAACCAACCCGGGCAGCGATACGCCGACGGCGACGCAAGGACAAATCGAGGTGGCGGCGAAATTATCGGCACCAGCTGAGATTACGGCGAGTAAGACCACCCTGTTTTATGGCAAAGATGACAATACCCCATCGGATCAATTGGTGATGACCCCCAAAAACGATGAGGTGACGGCGACGCTTCCCCTCAACCAAGGAGGGGCGCATAAGTTGAGTGTGGTGGTGGAAGGGCTGGTGGCCGACCGCCCGGTGGTGCTGTATGCACAGCGGACGATTACCCCGCAATTTCAGTGTGAATTACAACGGGTGGGGAATAGTGATGCCCGTGATCTGGGCGAACTGACTACTGCCGATCCCGTGGATTTGTCGTTGCAATGCATGACCAAAGGGGATAGTAAGCCGCAGGCGATCGATCCCCAAACGGTGCTGTTGCGCGATGCCCAAAACCAAGCAGTGCCCGATATGGCGTCCAAACTCCTCAATTTCGGTGTGGTAAGCGAAAAAGATGGCTTGGTGCAATGGCCCATTACGCTCCAAAACATTGATTTGCTGAGTGGTGGCCGCTACACCCTCGAAATCCCGGTGCAGGTCTATGGCGAGACGATTCCCGTGCAATATACCTTTGTGCGCCCAGCGGTGGCGATTGCCTTGACGTGGGATGGCTATCAAGACGCCCAATCTGTACTCGACATGGGGGCACTTGACGCTGGTCAAAACGCGCTCACGGCCTGTGTCACCGCCACTGTTCCAGCCCTCGCCAAAGCCGCTACCCTAGCGTCGGCAGTGACGGTGACGGCGTTGAGCCACGATAGCCAAAAGGACGCAACAGACGGTGTGACGGCCCTGCTCCAACCCAACGATCCGCGTTGCCCGAACGGTGATTATGCGCTACAAATGACGGTGCCCGCCACCCTCGATGCCGCCACCTATACTGCTGATGTGGTGGTGACCAGTAGTGACGCCAAGGTGCCGGTACAACCCCAACCCCTGCATGTGCAATTTACGACGGCCAAATTACAAGCGGAGTTGGTCTTTACGAATGCGGTGGCTGGCACCACCACCCCGACCTATCGGGTCGCAGGTGCACCGGCGGGCTGGTTGTATGACAGCGTCAAAGCCGATATTACCGTGCCCTACACCGTAACCATTACGGGGGCGACGAGTATGCCGTTGCTTGATCGGCCCCGCTATAAAACGATTGTGGCGGTGCAAAATCAAAGCGACTTTAATGGATTTGTCACAGTCCAACCCTATTGGGAAGGGTCAATCGCCAAACAACAGGCCGCTAATGTCTACACTGGTGCGATTGTGTTGACCAATGTGCCTCGCTATACCTGGGATGGTGGCGCCTATGATGTGGTAGTGCGTTTTGATGACCAGCGCATTGTATCAGCGAAGCAAATCGCCTTCCGGGTGCAAACCATTGCCTACGGGAATTTGTTGATTTGGATTGCAGTGGCGGCGGTGCTGGTTATGGGGGTGTATGGATGGCGCGCTACCCAAATAAAGAAATTAGAGCCGCAAACTCCCCCGCCGGCCGCTAAATAAGCCGACTTTTGAAACCCCCAGCCCCCATCACACGGGGCTGGAGGTTTGGGGTGTGACGGCATTGACATGCGCCACCATGAAGTGGTAATGACGCGGGCTCAAATCGGTAGGGCATTATTTTCACCAGCGAAACAAAACAGCGCTGTAATGCGTCGTGGCATAATGAAACAGGATTCTGCCATGGAAGTAACACAATGCCCCTCAAAAAATCAGTCCATAATCTGGATGCCTTGCGTCAGCAGGTCGATGAACTCATCGTGGCGCGGGTGCCAACCCACACCTGGGGCTTTACTGGCCCCAAACATATATTTACGTCGGAAGTATTGATGGGCGAATTGGTCAATGCCGGCAACGACATCGCCCGCAACGCCATTGCTTCGTATCAGGTGCTCCGCAGTCAAAAAGGCAGCCAATACGACATCACGTTGAGTGTCGAATACCGTGAATCGGCTGCGCAACGCGAGGTGGTACTCCAACGCAGTGCGGCCATCGTGGCCCGGATGATGCGGCCGAGCATGAGTGTGCACGAAAAGGTGTTGCGCATCCACGACTGGGTCGTCGCCAACTTTCGCTATGACCACAGCAAAACATGCTACACCGCCTATGACGGGGTGGTGCACGGCAGTACCGTCTGTGCCGGGTACGCCATGATGGTGGGCTATTTGTGCGAGGCGGCGGGGATTGGTTGTCGGATTGTGACGGGCAATGTGGCCCGCGGACCGCACGCTTGGAACCTCGTCAACATCGACGGGGTGTGGTATCACCTCGACGCAACCTGGGACAGCCCTCATTCTGATGCGCCACAGGCCCACGACCAATACGATTATTATTTGTTGACCGACAGCGAGATGATGGCGGATCGGTCGTTGCTGCTTGAGCCAGGCATGCGGCCATACCCACGGGCCAGCCTGCGCTATGTCGATACCGTGAATCAGCTGATTGAGTTGCGCCATTCGGCCAGCGGGTTTTTGCGTCAACTCAAAGACACCATCGGCCTGAAATATCTCGAGCCGGCATATGTGGTGGCCGACCGCCAGGCGTTGGTCAATCACTTGCTTGACGTGTATTATCGGCGCCTGACGCATGCGATTGTGCGCTATCGCGCCAGCGCCAGCCAGACCCAAAGCGATTTGGCGTGGGCGTGGAACACGGTGCGACCGCAGATTCGCGATACGGGCGTGCAGGTACGCACCAGCATGCGGCCTTATCTGCGTGGTGGGCATCTCAACGAGGTGCTGCTCGATATGCAGTTGGTGTGGGGATGAGTGTCTCGCGAGACACTGAATTGAAAATTGAGAATTGAAAATTGAGAATGGAGAATGGAGAATGGAGAATGGAAAATGCAGTACGCCTCCGCGTCTCTGTGCCTCCGTGGCTCCGTGGCTCCGTGG
>DBCF01000068.1 GCA_002292925.1 Roseiflexaceae bacterium UBA965
TTTGGTGGGACGTTTGCGGTAAAGAATGCTGATACATCGATGGCAATGTTGGGTGATAAGATTCGGCACATTTTAGATACACGAGCAGAAGTATGTGTGGCAGCTGACAACTCGTGTTTAATGCATATTGGGGGTGCCCTACATCGGCAACGTAGTGGGGTTCGGATTGCACACCTCGCCGAAATTCTCGCGGCTCAGGAGTAGAAAATGAAAAAACCAGAATCGGTCATCATTGAACTTGCACCGCGCTTTGAAGTTGGCGCGAAGTCTGCAGTCCAAAACACCCAATTACGCCGCAACATGGGTAAGGCCACCCAAACGATTCGGGGCAAACGGGCTGGTGTGGTAGATGAGCTTTCTGACTGGGAATCATTGCGTGTGGCAGGGCAACACATTAAAGATGATGTGATGCAACACCTCGACACATACTTGATCCAACTTGAAGCAACGGTCACGCAGTCTGGTGGTCATGTGCATTGGGCCAAAGATGCGCATGAAGCAAACGAAATAGTAACGCGTTTGATACAGGCTACGGGGTCAACCGAGATCATCAAGGTGAAGTCGTTGACGACGGATGAAATTCGTTTGAATGAGGCGCTCGAACTCGCCGGGATTACTGCGATCGAAACCGATTTGGCGGAATTAATCATTCAATTGGCGCATGAAAAATCGTCGCATATCTTGGTCCCTGCAATTCACAAAAACCGCTCTGAAATCCGCGCATTGTTTCAGAAATCAATGAACTTACCCGACCTTACCGATGAACCCAAAGAGTTAGCCGCTGCGGCACGCCAGTTCTTACGCGAAAAATTTATGTCGGTACGGGTGGCCACGAGTGGGGCAAATTTTGCGATTGCAGAAACCGGTAGTGTATGTGTGGTGGAATCCGAGGGTAATGGCCGGATGTGCTTGACGATGCCTGAGGTATTGATTACGGTGATGGGTATCGAAAAAATCCTGCCGCGCTGGCAAGATCTCGGCGTCTTTATGCAATTATTACCACGCTCGTCGACTGGCGAACGCATGAATCCATATACGAGTATTTGGACGGGTGTGCATGCCGATGATGGTCCCCAAGAATTTCATTTGGTGTTGCTTGATAATGGCCGGAGTGATGTACTCGCTGATTCGGTCGGCCGTCAGACATTGCATTGCATACGCTGTAGTGCCTGTATCAATGTCTGCCCTGTGTACGAGCGGACCGGTGGGCATGCCTATGGGTCAGTCTATCCAGGTCCCATCGGGGCTATTTTGACGCCGCAATTGGTTGGGACTGCGTATGCTGATTCATTGCCGTATGCGTCGTCGTTGTGTGGTGCCTGTTATGATGTCTGCCCAGTGCGCATCAATATCCCCGATGTACTCGTACATCTACGTGGCAAAGTAGTCGCTGAGAAACAAACGCAGCCTAAAAGCTGGTTTGATGGCGAAAATGTCGGGATGAAAGCAATGGCGACGACCTTTGCCCATCGGACTACCTATGAGCTTGCGCAGCATGCGGGTCAATTGGCGCAATGGCCCTTTGTGCACGAGGGATATATTGAAAACGGGCCCGGACCATTGGGTAAATGGACGGCAATGCGAGATTTTCCGGCAATCCCAGCACAATCGTTTCGGGATTGGTGGCGCGAAAGGCAACGAGATGAATAATACCAGTCGAACTGCAATGCTCACCAAGATTCGGACTGCGATGCAGCAAGGATCTCGTGGTGCACATCATGAAGCACATACGGATGCACCATATCATGTCAATGATGATGGCAATGTGGCGGCTCGGATTGAATTATTTGCGCACCGTGTCGCTGAATACAAAGCATGGGTGGGACATTGCACCGCAGCGGGTATTGCACAGGCGGTCGCTGAGCGACTCGTGATCCGAGGCAAAAAACGGATGGTTATTCCGAGTGATTTGCCAGATAGTTGGTTGTCTCCCGGCGTTGAATATATTCGCGATAGCCAACTCGATCGCACGGTCATTGCTGGCATGGACGGTGTCTTGAGTGGGGCTGCTCTCGGTATCGCCCAAACAGGCACGATTGTGCTTGATGGTGGTAGATTTCAAGGACGGCGCATGATTTCGTTGTTACCTGATTATCATTTGTGTATTATTCGTGCCCAAGACATTGTGGGCGTCGTCCCAGAAGCATTTGCACAGTTGGCAACGACGAGACAGACACCTATCCAACCCTATACGTTTATCTCTGGTCCTTCGGCCACATCAGACATCGAATTAAATCGGGTAGAAGGTGTCCATGGCCCACGGACACTCGATGTGTTTATCGTGGACTGATAAGTGTTCCATTCACGGTGGATTCTGTTTATTTCTGAGCGTCTGATACATTCCCAAATGGATAACATGAGTGACGGACACGACCGCTGCATACGTGCAACGATCGTGTCTGTCACTTGGTTATTTGCACTTAACGTGCATGTGTGTTGTGCGGATTGTAATGATTCATGCGAATGATAGTAGTTATATCCTCACAATTATTTGGCTGGCGTCACAACAATCGTGAGCTGCATTTGGGTGTGTTTGGGACCACAATACACCCCACACACAATCGTATACGTGCGTGGGGTATCAAACACGATAGTTTGTTGTTGAATCTTACCAGGGATAATCATCATGATTGGATTCCCTGGGATTTGGAGCGAATGCACTACATCCATACTGGTGGTAATCAGTGTGACAGTGCTATGTTGAGGGATGGTGATGCTGGCCGGTGCATCACGGGTCTGACCGACATCAAAAAACCACTCTTTGGCGACAAGCCGCAAAATATAGTGGCGTGGTGTAGTAGGGATTAAGCCGAGCTGGCGAAATTCGCTTTGATTGAGGCGCATCGGATCGACCGTGCCTGCAGGGGGCGGTGTCCGTACGAATTGTACCGCCACAACTGCAAGCAGGATTGAAATTGTTATCCCGCAGAGTATACAGAGGATGATGATCAACGGGGAAGGTTTTTTGCTCATGTACAAATGCTCTATAAACGACAAACCGATACACAGGGACGACCCTTGTGTATCGGTTGCGATGATGATACCTAATTAGAAAAACCGTTTGGCAATCCCCAATATCCCTTGCTTCCAAGGTACACGGTGTGATACACCGCTACTATTGGCGAAATTGGTGAGATTTGCAACATACCAGTGGTAATTACGAATCAGCGCATCTTTATTAGAATACTGTGGCTTATACCCGAGGCGCTGTTCCGCTTTTTCAATCGACACAAATGAATCTGTCACTGCCGTCTCGTATACCCATTTGTACAAGGGCGATAATTTGAGGAGCTCGAGAAAGCGCAATGTCCAGATGACTGGTGCAGCTGGTAATGGCACGATTTTTTTGCCAAATCCAGCCACATCAAGTACCGCCTGATAGTCTTCCTTCATGGTGGTAAATAACTTGGCACCGACATTGAATGTATCGTTGACAATTGTGTCGTCGAGTGTGGCACAGAGGTAGATTGCTTGGCACAAATCTTCGACATCGAGGAACTGGTAGCGGTTGTTACCACTACCAATCATGGGGAAGCCGTGACCATCTTTGGCCCAGTCGTAGAGGAGCGCAAACACGCCCAACCGCTCAGGCCCAACGAACGACTTGGGGCGTAAAATTGGGACAACCAATCCTTGGCTACGAAACTGCACACAGATTTGTTCTGCTTGGACTTTGGCTTCGCCGTATGGTCCAACCCCAACTAATGCATCGTTTTCAAACAAGGGATGATGATCGGGGATACCATACACTGCTGTGGACGAAATGTGGATAACCCGTGTAATACCGCGCCGATGCGCCGCCGTCAATACGTTGCGGGTGCCATCGAGATCGGTGGTCATGATGTCTGTTGGTGAATAGAGTGGTAAGGCGGCAGCGGTATGCACAACCAAGTCACACCCTTCCATTGCCGCATACAACGCATCGGCATCACGAATATCACCACGGACTTCGTGAATCTGCGCGCGTTCTGGGTAATCAAACGGTGCGATATCAAAACAGACGACTTGATGTCCGCGGCTCAACAAATAGCGGGTGAGATTGATACCGAGAAATCCTGCGCCGCCAGTGATAAATACTCGTTGTGGGTGCATACGTGCTCCGTCGCGTGAAAATCAATAATTGATGTCAACAACCCATAATTAATCCACAAAAGTGGATTAATTACTATAATCAACCAACCGTTGCTGGAGCCGGGCGATCTGAGCATCGACAGCCGCAAGCGAATCGCGCTCGCGTTGGACGATGGCCGCCGGTGCTTTGCCCACAAATGTTTCGTCACTAAGGCGGGTGCGTCGTCGCTCGGCATCGATTTGGGCTGCAGTAAGTTCTTTGGTGAGGCGTTGGCGTTCGGCATCCAAATCGATTAGCCCAGCCAATGGTACAAACACCTCGATATCACCAATCACCACAGTGGCCGCAGCTTTCGATCGATTTGCGAGAGTTTCTACAATGTGTAACTCCTCGACATTGAGGCGGGCTAAGCGAGCAAGAACCTCGCGTTGTTCGTTTAGGGCATTGTGATGCGGCGATACAATCGTCACACCAATGTATTTGCCTGGCTCGACTTTGTATTCGGAGCGGATATTGCGGATGCCCACCACGATTTCTTTGGCCATTTGCATGCTTCGTTCAGCGGCTTCGTCGAGGAGCGTTGCATCGGGTTGCGGGTAGCCAGCCAGCATAATCGAATCTGCCGCAGTGTCGAGGACGATGCGCCCGGTGAGATATTGCCAGGCTTCTTCGGTGACAAACGGCATAAAGGGATGGAGCATGCGCAACGAACCTTCAAGCACCGTGTAGAGTACTTCGCGGGTCAAGAGTTGGCGGCGCTCGTCACCATCGAGTTGGGCTTTGGCGATTTCGACGTACCAGTCGGCAAACTCGCTCCAGACAAAGTCTTGGATTTGGCGGGCCGCTTCACCATAGTTGTAGGCCTGCATGAGGCGATCGACATCGGCAACCAAGCGCTGATAGCGTGACATAATCCAACGATCGGCCACGGTGTAGGGGTAATTGAGTAAACAATTGCCGGTGACAATTGCCGAGGTATCAGGCTTCCAGTCGCCAAAACGTCCCAGCACAAAGCGCGTCACGTTCCAGAGTTTATTCGAAAAATTCCGGCCTGATTCGATACGTTCAGGATTGAGATTGAGGTCTTGGCCGGGGGTACTACTGGTGGTCAAGGTATAACGCAGGGCATCGGTGCCGTATTGGGCCATGATGTCAATCGGGTTGACTACGTTGCCGTAGGTCTTGCTCATTTTGCGACCTTCTTTGTCGCGCACCAAACCATGCAAATAGATTGTATGGAAGGGCGCTTGGCCGGTCAGGTAGCAGCCGAGCATCATCATGCGGGCGACCCAAAAGAACAAGATGTCGTAGCCGGTTTCCATGACGCTGGTAGGATAAAAGCGGCGCAAATC
>DBCF01000239.1:0-1703 GCA_002292925.1 Roseiflexaceae bacterium UBA965
GTCGACCTCGGCCATCATGCCCAAGGGGTCAACATCGAGCAGATTGTGACCTTTTTGTTGGACGAAGGGCGCCTCGGTGGCTTCCACTTCAACAACCGCAAATACGCCGATGACGATTTGATTGTGGGTAGCACCAACCCCTACGAACTCTTTTTGATTTACAACGAATTGGCTGGCGCCGAGTTGGGGCACGACGAGCCATCACGGAGCTGTGCCCGGGACGTGGCCTACATGCTCGACCAGTGCCACAACATCGAAGGCAAATTGCAAGCCATCATCTACTCGGTGATCAACTGCCAAGAAGCCTATGCCAAAGCCTTGATTGTGCCGCGCCAGACCTTGGCTGGTATCCAACAAAACGGCGACGTACTAGCGGCCCATCGCTTGTTGAGCGACGCCTTTCGCACCGATGTGCGCCCGTTGTTGGCGCAAGTGCGGCTCGAAATGGGTGTGCCGACCGACCCCATCGCCGCCTATCTGGCCAGTGGCTACGAAGCCAAAATCGCCCGCGAACGGGGCTTGGCTGACGCATCTGGTGGGTTCCAATAAAAAAACTCCACGGGCAGTGGTGAATTGGCATGCGTGGTGGGACAATTGTCCCACCACGCGTATCTTTTTGGCCCGCCCAAACGGTATTCCTCGCAATTGTGATGATTGTGAAAGGAGTACCCCGATGGAGCGCCGTATATTAGTGGTTGCGTGGGACGACACCTCGCTCCGTGATGAAGATCCTGAGTGGATGGGGGTCGCCAAAGAAGCGTTGCGGTTGAGTATTGGGCGGATTGGCTGTATTGCCTTGGGGTGCCGAGTGACGGCGGTGGGCGTGCGCTTGGTCATCGAGTGTAACGACCAACACGACCCGGGTGACCTGATCGAATGGGTGCGGGCGGCGGCCCGCTTTGCAGTGACCAAGTACCTCGGCTATGGGCCACAATGGGATGCACCCTACCGCTTTGCCTGGATTAGTGGCCCGGCCGTGGCCGAGGAAATCACCGCCTGCTTGACGGCCAAATAACCGCTAGGAAGTTCAATAACGTAGTCACGTGACGTACCCCACTTCACCCGTAATGCCTTTGTTGGCATTACGGGTGGGTGGCACATGGGGAGGCGCTGGGTACAGGTGGTGGTGTAGTACTGCCCGCCAGCGCCCGGGATGTTTTTGCCAAAATGAAAAAACGGGTTACACCGGAATTGGGCTGGAGGTGCATGAAGCGCTGAATGGGTATGCTAAAATACTTGCATCCATTTATATTTTGGAGCACCGCAATGAAGCGCACCACGTACGTTGTTGATACGACCAAAAGCCCACACGCCCTATTACGGCCGTTGCCGTTACAAGGCGTGCAGTTGCGTGACACCTTTTGGGCACCACGCATCCATACCAATGCCCATGTGACCTTGCCGTCGCAATATACCCACTGTGAAGAAACCGAGCGGATTGCCAATTTCCGACGGGCGGCTGGTCGTGAAGAAGGCGAATTTGTCGGCTTGTTTTTTAATGATTCAGACGTCTACAAATGGCTCGAAGCGGTTGGTTCGAACGACGTCATCAGCGATTCGCCGGCGTTGCAAATCATTGCCCGCTCGGTGATTGCTGACATCGTCTCGGCGCAACGCAGTGACGGCTACCTCAACTCGTACTTTAGCAAAGCGCGCAGCGACGAGCGCTGGACCAACTTTGACCTGCACGAAATGTACTGCGC
>DBCF01000239.1:1801-2920 GCA_002292925.1 Roseiflexaceae bacterium UBA965
GCCCTCGATGCAGCCTGTGGCATGGCCGACCACATCGATGCCACCTTTGGGCCGGCAGATCAAGGCAAACGCCCTATCACTGACGGCCACCCCGAAATCGAATTGGCGTTGGTCGAGCTCTATCGCGCCACCAACAATCAACGCTATTTGACACTGGCCGACTTCATGGTATCGGTGCGGGGCGCCAACCAAATCCGCAACAAGGTGTTTGGCTATGACTATTACCAAGACCATGTGCCGTACCGTGACCTCGATGTGGTGATTGGGCACGCCGTGCGTATGCTTTATTTGGCTGCCGGGGCGACCGATGTCTGGCTCGAAACCGGCGACGCCTCGCTCAAACGGGCCATCGATACCCAATGGCTCAATTTGACCCAAAAGCGCATGTATGTCAGTGGTGGGATTGGCTCACGCTGGCATGGTGAATCTATCGGCGATGACTACGAATTGCCCAATGACACCGCCTACACCGAAACCTGCGCCGCCATTGCGTCGGTGATGTGGAATTGGCGTTTGCTCCAAGGCACCGGCGAAGCGCGCTATGCCGATTTGCTGGAATGGACGCTCTACAATGCCGTCATGCCAGGGTTGTCGCTGAGTGGCAGCGAGTATTTCTATCAAAATCCGTTGAGCAACAACGGTAGCCACCGCCGTTCGGCTTGGTTTGGTTGTGCCTGTTGCCCACCCAACGTGGCGCGTTTATTGGCGCAACTCGGCAGCTACGTGGCTAGTGTCGATAGTGACACGCTCTGGATCCATACCTACATCCAAGGGGCAATTGACACCCACGGCAGTGGTTTGGATGCGGCAGTGCAGGTCACCACCGACTATCCCTGGGATGGGCGGATTCGCGTCAGCGTGACCCGCGGTGGCCAATGGGGCTTGAAATTGCGCGTGCCTAGTTGGGCCAGTGGGGCGACGGTGCTCATCAACGGCGAGCGAAAAGTCGTTCAGCCCGATAGCTATGTGACCATCCGCCGAGCCTGGCAGATTGGTGACGAAGTGGTGTTGGATTTGCCGATGAATCCGCGTATGATGAGCGCTCACCCCGCCGTGCAAAACAACGCCGGGCGGGTGGCAGTAGCCCGCGGACCGATTTTGTATTGTGTCGAACAAGCC
>DBCF01000193.1:0-2090 GCA_002292925.1 Roseiflexaceae bacterium UBA965
TCTATCGACCACCACCTCATAAAAGGAGGAAGCGTGAAGTCGGAAGGAGAAAGTAGAGACGCAGCCTGCTGCGACTTCACTTCCCCAACGTCATTCCATGCCGGTTGCCACGGCAACCGTAGCGTGGAATCTCCCTGTAGGGCGCCGCACGACGCAGGGAGTATATACGGTATTTTGACAGAAAAATATATTTCAAATATATTTGAAATATATTTAACGGCGATTTCATCACACCATGTCATACTGCCATTAAGCAAAAACCATCTACGATCACACCACGTGATAAAGGAGCACCACATGCGTATCGGGATTAACGGCTTTGGGCGAATCGGGCGGTTGGCATTACGGATTGGGCATGCGGCCCCAGACATGCAATGGACCCACATCAATGAGCCCAATGGAGACGAGGCGATGTGTGCCTATTTGTACAACTACGACACAGTCCATGGTCGGGCTGCAACCACTGCCACGACCACCAATAATCAACTCCAGGTCGGGCAACACACCATGACCGTCAGTCACAACAAAACCATCGAGCCCACCGATTGGCACGATTGTGACATCGTACTCGAGTGTAGTGGCAAATACCGCACCGCCGATAGCCTAGCACCGTTTTTTGCAGCCGGGGTCAAACGAGTTATCGTGGCGGCACCGATTAGCAAAAACGCCCTCAACATCGTGATGGGCGTCAATCAACACTTGTACAACCCCACCACTGACCGGGTCGTGACGGCGGCATCTTGTACCACCAATTGTCTCGCTCCCATTGCCCATGTCATCCATCACGGCATCGGGATTCATCACGGCATGATTACCACATTGCACTGCATGACCAACACCCAGAGTGTGGTAGACAAGCCAAGCAAAGATGTGCGGCGGGCCCGTTCGGCGTCGCAAAACCTCATCCCCACCAGCACCGGCTCGGCATCAACCATTGGGCTGATCATCCCCGAACTGAATGGCAAGCTCGATGGTGTGGCAGTACGTGTCCCCATGTTAGGTGCATCGTTGACTGATTGTGTCTTTGAGCTCAATCGCCCAACCACGATTGCCGAAGTCAATGGCTTGCTACAACAGGCCAGCCAAAGCCCTGCGCTCGAGGGTATTTTGGGGTACGAAACTGCCCCACTAGTGTCGAATGATTACCGCAGCGACACCCGCTCGGCCATCGTAGACGCCAGCGCCACCATGGTCACCGCCGGCACCCAAGTCAAGATTTTGGCGTGGTACGACAACGAAATGGGCTATTCACATCGCTTAATCGCCCTGGCCCAATATGTTGCCCAATCTGAGCCCGCCTAGATCTCGTTAGTCATACCAGGAGGCATCATGTCCAACAGCGCCGCCCGCATTTCAATCGCCTATAGTCTGCTGACCCTGTCAGACGGCGCCTTGCGCATGATAGTGTTATTTCATTATTCCACCCTCGGCTACAATGCACTGAGCCTCGCCGGGGTCTTTGCCATCTACGAATTGTGTGGGGTGATTGTCAATTTGTTTGGGGGAGTGGTAGCGCAACGATTAGGATTACTGACCACGATGCGACTTGGACTCATACTCCAAATCATCACGTTGATTGGCATCGCCATCCCTAGTCAAATTCCTCCTGTGGCGTACCTAATGGTGCTACAAGGCTTTGCCGGCATCGCCAAAGACCTCACCAAAATCAGCGCCAAGAGTGCGATGACGACCATGAACGAACACCAATCAGGACTTTTCGGGGCTATCGCGCTCTTGACCGGCGCCAAAAACACCCTCAAGGGCGTCGGGTTTTTCGTGGGGGGACTGTTGTTTGTGGCCTTTGGCATGCGCGTCGCCCTCACCGGGTTGGCAGGAATTGTCGCAATCGGACTCGCCCTCACTATTACGCTCGCATCCACCACTGGCACCGCCAAAATCAAACAATTCGCCGGGATTTTTGCGCATAGTGCGGCCGTCAATCGTTTGTCGGTGGCCCGCTTCTTTTTGTTTGGTGCCCGCGATATCTGGTTGGCAATCGCTTTGCCGCTCTTCATGGCAAGTGCGCCCGGCTGGGGGTTTTGGCAATCTGGTGCAGTGATGGCACTCTATACCATCGGCTACGGGGTCGT
>DBCF01000193.1:2211-4469 GCA_002292925.1 Roseiflexaceae bacterium UBA965
AGCGCCGGTTTGGCGCACCAATATGGCGCCAACGTCTGGGGGATTTTGGCGGCGGTCTGTCTGTTTAGCCTGTTGTTTGCCCTCAACTCAGCCGTCCATTCCTACCTCATCGCCGCCTATGCCGCCCGCGACGCCATCAGCCTCAATATCGGGTTTTATTACAGTGCCAACTCACTGGGGCGCTTGGTGGGCACCTTACTGTCAGGGTGGTGCTATCTGCAATGGGGGATTGTCGGCAGTATGACGGTGGCCGGCCTAATGTTTATCCCCGCTGCTCTCTGTGCCTGGCCTTTGCCAGCCCCCAGCGGGCAGATAGCCGTCAGTGCCAGCGATGAATAAGCCCCCCTTTGGCATTGGCCAAAAGGGGGTGCAAGCACACACGCTATTCTAGTCTGGTAATTTATCGCTATACGGCATAAATTGCACTAATATCGCCGAAATGACATAGCTCAACCCAGATAGCATAATCACCGTGTCAAATGAGCCTTGCGACTGCATATACCCACTCAAAATAGCCGACCCCGCCCAGCCCAGCGACCAGGTCATGCTACTCATACTGGTGGCGGTGCCCCGTTGCTTGAGTGGTACGGATTGCATCATCAAGGCCGAAAAAAGTGGGAAGGTCAAGCCCACCAACAAACGGTTGATGTCATACGCCACCGACACCACATAAAAACTCGGAATCAACATTACAAACATCAGTGGGGCCGCCATAAAGCGCGACACCGACGTAGCGCGACGAATCCCCAAACGTTTGGCTAATGGTCCACCCAAAATACTGCCAATTCCCATGGCCAACATCCCAAACGCAATACTCAAGCCGACAATGCTATCACTTGCGCCAAATTCTTGTCGGAAGTAGAGGTTTTGAAACGGCACAAACATGCCGCCTGCTACCCCAAAAAAGAAAGATGGTGTGGCAAACAAAAACAATTTATACAACGGCACACGCTCACCATCGGGCACGACCGTACTCGCGGCAACCGCATCTTTTGCTATGCCGTGCTTGGCTTTTTGGATGCCGATTAGTGGTAACACCGCCAACAAACCAAAGCCACACACGCCAAATAACGCGGTGCGATATGCCGATTCAGAGGTGGCCGATACCCCCAACAGCGACCCGATAAACCCCGGCAACATCCCTGCCACAATACTCCCCACAAATCCCACCATTGTCGATGCTGCCGCATTGACGCCAAACATTGACGCCCGTTGCTGTGGCTCAATCACCGTGCTCAACAACGGCACCACTGCCGTATACGTCGCCATGTTGGCAGCCCCGATGATAAAATACAAAATATTCATCATTTGCAACGGCGAAATCTCTCCAAATGGCGTGGCAATCGTCACGCCATGCACCATCAACAACACACCCCAACCAATGGCATAGGTCAAAATACCAATATACAACATGCGTTGGGCACTAATCCGATCGATAATCATCCCAATCGGGATACCTAACACTACTCCAGCCATCCGGAAGGACGACTGTAATTGCCCCGAGACTAAATTATCATAGCCGAGGCTTTGTAAATAAAAATTAAACAGCATGTCGGCAATACTAAACGATAGACCAAACAACATGCCGTGCAACAAGATCCGATAGACTGCCGGCGATGCCCCCGCTGTAAATGTCCGCCATTGATTACGCATTGCAATCACAAACACACCTCTTTGTTCCTAATTCTGCACACCGTTGTGTAGCGGTATTGTACCCGTATTTATGCCGCTGTTGATTGTACTGCGCCGTACCGTGGGAAGCGAATCATCCAATACAGCATCCCTGTCACGACAAATCCTACGGCGTACAACAAAATCGGCCATGTGAAGCCACTGGCCACTTGTAAACGCCCACTCAGCATAGCTGCCAAGGCAAAGCCCAACGACCACATCATCATCGCCATGCTACTCGCGAGCCCCCGTTGTACCGGCGCCACCGAGTCCATCAACAACACATCACCAAGGGGGTAAACCATGCTAATCATAAAGCTCAACATGGCATACACAATCACAAACCACATGGCGCTCGGCAACAATATTCCCATAATCAATGACGCACAGGCCAGTGTCGTCGCCAAAATAGCCCGACGAATCCCCAAGTGTGCAATAATCACCCCACAAAACATCCCACCCAACGCCGATGTCAAACTAAATATCGCAATGGTAGCCCCGATTTGACTATCAGGGATGGCATATGTTTGCCGCAAAAAGATATTCACAAACGGATGAAATACCCCCGCCGCAAACCCCAAACTCAA
>DBCF01000262.1 GCA_002292925.1 Roseiflexaceae bacterium UBA965
CTTTTTGTTTCAACCAGCCGAAGAACTGGGTGGTGATGGCGTGAGTGGCGCCCCGTTGATGATGAAAGACGGTGCACTTGCCGGTGTCAATCATGTGATTGCCTTGCATGTGTCATCAGACATGCCGGTGGGCAACGTCGGCATGGTGCGTGGCCCCAACACCGCCGCTGGCGACGGCTTTAAAGGGTGGGTCCGGGCTGCAGGTGGCCATGGTGCCTACCCGCACCGCGGTGGCGACCCCATCACCATGGCGGCCTCGGTCATCCAGGCACTCAATGCCATCGTATCGCGCAAAATCGACCCGATGTACCCGGCGGTGTGTAGCCTCGGCGTCATCCAAGGGGGGGCGGCGTTTAATGTCATTCCTTCCGAAGTAATGTTGGCGGGCACGTTGCGGAGCTTTGATGCGGCGGTGCGTGAACAATTGTTCGCCGAAGTCGAAAAAGCCTTTGCTCTCGCCAAGGCGCTGGGCGGCGACTATGCCGTCGAATTGCAACGGGGCTACCCGCCAGGTATCAACGATGCCACGGTGGCGCAATGGCTCGACGATGCCGCCAGCGAGTTTTTGGGGAGCGCCAAGGTCGACCGCCACACCGTCGGGATGGCGGGTGAAGATTTCGCCTATATGCAACAGCAAATCCCCGGTGCGATGATTCGCTTGGGTGCTGCGGTAGGTGACCGCGCCCGCCCCCATCACACCCCCGTGTTTGACATCGACGAACGTTGTATGCCGATTGGGGTGGCGATTTTGGCCGAAACAGTGCGCCGTTACTTGCGGGCATAATTTGGGTAATAGTGGGCTATGCGATAATGCGTGTGTTCACCACAAAAAGGAAACAATAATAAGGAAACAATAATTATGACCATGTTACATCGTGCCCAAACCCTACAAGATGAGCTTTCGCGCTTGCGCCGCGACATCCATGCGCATCCCGAACTGGGCTTCCAAGAGTTCCGTACCGCTGCGTTGGTGGCCGATACCCTGCGCGAAATCGGCGGCATCTCTATCCGCACTGGTGTCGGCAAAACGGGCGTGGTGGGTGATTTGGGTAACGGTGATGGTCCCACTATTGCGATTCGGGCCGACATGGACGCATTGCCCATCCTCGAAGCCAACAACCACGGCTTTGCCTCACAAACTGCCGGCACCATGCACGCTTGTGGCCATGATGCCCACACCGCCATTTTGTTGGGGGTGGCGCATCTGCTCAAAGCGGAATTTGCCAGCGGCGCGCTCAAAGGCAACGTGCGCTTTTTGTTTCAACCGGCCGAAGAAGTGGGCGGTGATGGCGTGAGTGGGGCGCCATTGATGATGAAAGACGGTGCGCTTGCCGGCGTCAATCATGTGATTGCCTTGCACGTGGCATCAGACATGCCGGTGGGCAACGTCGGCATGGTGCGTGGCCCCAACACCGCTGCCGCCGATGGCTTCAAAGGGTGGGTGCGGGCTGCAGGTGGCCATGGCGCCTACCCCCACATGGGTGGCGACCCCATCACCATGGCGGCCTCGGTGATTCAAGCCCTCAATGCCATCGTATCGCGCAAAATCGACCCGATGTACCCGGCGGTGTGTAGCCTCGGCGTCATTCAAGGGGGGGTGGCGTTTAATGTCATCCCGTCAGAAGTGATGTTGCAGGGGACGTTGCGGAGCTTTGATGCGGCGGTGCGTGAACAGTTGTTTGCCGAAGTCGAAAAAGCCTTTGCCCTCGCCAAGGCGTTGGGAGGTGACTATGCCCTCGAATTACAACGGGGCTCCCCCTCAGGCATCAATGATGCCACGGTGGCGCAATGGCTCGACGACGCCGCTAGTGATTTTTTGGGGAGTGCCAATGTCGACCGCTACACGGTTGGGATGGCGGGTGAAGATTTCGCCTATATGCAACAGCAAATCCCTGGTGCGATGATTATGCTAGGTGCGGCGGTGGGTGACCACGCCCGCCCTCATCACACCCCCGTGTTTGACATCGACGAACGCTGTATGCCGATTGGGGCGGCTATTTTGGCCGAGACGGTGCGGCGCTACTTGCGGGCATAATTTGGATGGTAGTGGGCTATGCGATAATGTGTGGGTGTTCACCACAAAAAGGAAACAATAATTATGACCATGTTAGATCGAGCAAAAACCCTCAGCGACGAGATGTCACGCTTGCGCCGTGACATCCATGAGCATCCCGAACTGGGCTTCCAAGAGTTCCGCACAGCGGCGTTGGTGGCAGATACCCTGCGCGAAATCGGCGGCATCTCCATTCGCACGGGCGTCGGCAAAACGGGCGTCGTGGGTGATTTAGGCACCGGTGACGGCCCCACCATTGGGATTCGCGCCGACATGGATGCCTTGCCGATTCTCGAAGCCACCGGCCTCGGCTTTGCCTCGCAAACTGCCGGCACGATGCACGCCTGTGGCCACGACGCCCACACTGCTATTTTGTTGGGCGTGGCACATCTACTCAAAGCCGAATTTGCCAGCGGTGCCCTCAAAGGCAATGTGCGCTTTTTGTTTCAACCGGCCGAAGAAGTGGGTGGCGATGGCGTGAGTGGTGCGCCGTTGATGATGAACGACGGCGCCATGGATGGCATCGACCATGTCATCTCGCTCCACGTGATTTCTGAGATTCCAGTGGGTCAGGCTGGTATCGTACGCGGTCCCAACACCGCCGCCGCCGACGGCTTCAAGGGCTGGGTACGGGCTGCAGGTGGTCATGGTGCCTACCCGCACATGGGTGGTGACCCCATCGCCATGACGGCTGCGGTGATTCAAGCACTCAACGCCATCGTGTCACGCAAAATCGACCCGATGTACCCGGCAGTGTGTAGCTTGGGGATGGTGCAAGGTGGCGCGGCGTTCAATGTCATCCCATCAGAAGTCTTGTTGGGGGGCACGTTGCGGAGCTTCGATGCCGGGGTGCGTGAGCAATTGTTTGTCGAAGTCGAGCGGGCCTTTGCGCTAGCCAAGGCGATGGGCGGCGACTACGAGCTCCAACTCATCCGCGGCTATCCTGCCGGTATCAACGATCCGCAGGTGGCACAATGGATGGACGACGCCGCCAGTGAGATTTTGGGGGCGGACAACATCGACCGCTACACCAACGG
>DBCF01000177.1:0-3729 GCA_002292925.1 Roseiflexaceae bacterium UBA965
TCGCCCCAGGTATTGACGGCCACGCCGCCACACGAATAATGCACCGCCGGCATCACCGGGATGGGTTGTTGGGTAATGTCGATTCCTACCCGCAGACATTCAGCATAAATTGTGGGGAAGCGCACCTTGATCTGCTCAGCGGGCATATGACTGGCGATATCGAGCAAGACGTAGGGATAGTTGTTGGCTTCGATTTCGTGGTGGATGGCGCGGGCTACTACGTCACGGGGAGCGAGGTCGCGCCATTGCGGGTCGTATTTGTGCATAAAGGGTTGCCCGTCGGGAGTCAACAAAATCCCCCCTTCACCGCGCACTGCCTCGCTAATCAAAAATCCGTAGGCGCCTGGCACGGCCAAGGTGGTGGGATGGAATTGGATGTATTCGGCGTTGGTGATGCGGGCGCCGGCCCGGTGTGCCATCGCCAAGCCATCACCACGGGCCCCAGCGGGATTGGTAGTGTTGCGATAGATGCGCCCGAGCCCGCCGGTGGCGAGAATGGTTTTGCGGGCGATGATGCGGTGGACGACCTCGGCGGTGCGGTCAAAGATGTAGGCGCCGTGACAGGTGACGGGTTGGTAGGTGTCGAGCGGGTCGGGGGAGTGGTGGGGGTAGGTAATCAAATCGACGGCGGTGGCATTGGTCATCAACTCGATGTTGGGGTAGCGGCGCATGGCGGCGGTGAGCGCCTCGATGATACTGCGACCGGTGCGATCGCTGACATGCAAAATCCGCCGGCGCGAATGGGCGGCTTCTTGGCCGAGGGTTAACTCGCCGTCGGGCTCCCGGTCGAAATCGACTAGCGCTTGTTGCAACAACAAGTGCTCGAGGCGGGCTGGGCCTTCGCTGGCCAAAATCGTGGCGGCTTCGGGCAGGGTGGCACCGGCGCCGGCGGCGATGATGTCTTGGGCCAGCAGGGCTGGGCTATCATCGACGCCGCGGTATATAATCCCCCCTTGGGCCCAACGAGTGTTGGATTCGTTGGGGTCGGGCTCGCGCGTCATCACGATGATACGCAGGTTGGGGTCTTGGGCGAGGGTGAGGGCGGCGGTGGCGCCGGCAATCCCCGAGCCGATGATGAGGACATCTGTGGTAATCATGCGTCATTCTCCGCGCGAGCCCCTGCCCGAATTAGCCGATTTTAATCATGCGGTCGACGGCGCTAAAGGCTCGTACCCGAATCTCTTCGGGGACGTCGATAACCGTCTTGGTATACAACAACGAATCGCGCACGTTTTCCATCGTAATCATGTTCATGTGCGGGCAGTGTACCATACAGAGCCGCAACAAATCTTTGCTGGGGTTGGCCGCCGCAATGTTGTCGCCCATCGAGCATTCCGTCAGCACCAAATAGTGGGGAGCTTTGCTCTCTTGGACGAATTTAATCATGGCGTTAGTTGATCCCGAATAATCTGAGGCCGCTACTACTTCGGGCGAGCATTCGGGATGCGTTACCACCACCACATCGGGGAATTGGGCGCGGATGGATCTAATGTCTTCGACCGTGAATTTGTCGTGGACTTCACAGCGCCCGTGCCAGCCAATCATCTGCACGTCGAGCAAGGTGTTGTCGGGTGTGGCGCCACCGATTGACGGAAAGATGATGTGCTTGCCGGTTTGTTGGGCCACGTTCGCCGCCAAATATTGGTCAGGCAAAAAAATAACCGTGTCGCAATTGAGCGATTCGACCACGGCCACGGCATTGCCCGAGGTGCAACAGATGTCGCTTTCGGCTTTGACATCGGCATAGGTATTGACATAAGTTACCACCGGCACTCCGGGGTATTTGCGCTTGAGGGCCCGTACATCGGCGGCGGTGATGGATTCGGCCAGCGAGCAGCCGGCTCGCTCGGCGGGCATCAAGACGGTCTTGTGGGGGCTAAGGATTTTGGCGGTTTCGGCCATGAATTTGACCCCACAAAAGATGATGATGTCTTTGTCGGTGGTGGCCGCTTTGCGACTCAAATCGAGGGAATCGCCGCGGAAGTCGGGAATGGTGTGGAACAACACCGGCTCCATGTAGTTGTGCCCCAGCACCACCGCGTTGCGCTCTTTTTTGAGGCGATTGATTTCGATGGCGATTTCGGCTTTGTAGTACAACTCGAAGTCGGGCACCAATTTACCCAAACTAACTTGCATCTCTTCATACAGGGCTTGTGCGGCACTATTCATTCCCGTATTCCTCTTTTCTTGTGTGAAAAAAACTTACTGGCCGGCGTGAATTGGGGCAGTGGTACGGACAAATTGCAGGCTGAAGTCAAACACTGGCGCGGAGTGGGTGAGCGCCCCAATCGAAATATAATCGACGCCGGTCTGGGCGATGGCGGCAATCCGTGTCAGCGACACATTGCCACTGGCTTCGAGCTTGGCGCGCCCGGCGGTAAGGATTACAGCCTCGCGCATCTGTTCATTGCTCATGTTGTCCAGCAAAATCCGTTCGACCTGGCAGGCTAGCGCCTCCTCCACATCAGCCAAGGTGCGTGCTTCGACTTCGATCTCTAGGCCACTATGGGCGGCGCGGGCCCGAGCCACGGCGGTGGTAATCGAGCCGGCAAAGTCGATGTGGTTGTCTTTGATTAAAATCATGTCGTACAAGCCGATGCGGTGGTTTTGCCCACCACCTCGTACCACCGCCAATTTGTCACACATCCGCAGGCCGGGGACGGTTTTGCGGGTATCGAGGATGACGGCGGATGTACCGGCAACGGCCTGCACAAATTGATTGGTTAGGCTGGCGATACCACTCATGCGCCCGAGGAAGTTCAACAGTGTACGTTCTGCGGTGAGCAGGCTCCGGGCCGGGCCTTGTAATGTGGCAACATGTTGGCGATTGCTAACCAATGCCCCTTCGGCCACCTGTGCCACCAAGACGATACGTGGGTCGACGGCAGTACAGACGGCGGCTGCCACGTCGAGCCCGGCAACCACGCCTGCTTGCTTGGCGATGATTTGGCCGACCATCGTCGCCTCGGCAGGGATGATGGCGGTGCTGGTGGCATCACCCGCCCCGATGTCTTCGGCGAGGGCAGCGCGGATGGCACGCTGGATGTCGGGATGAAGTTCGTGCAAGGTCTACTACTTTCGCGTGTGGAATAAATCCGTACCCCGAATTATAGCGATATTCTAGATATTGTCAATAGTACAATATCTGAACAGCACAACGGGTAGAGTGGCAATTGGGATGAGGCGGTGGGACGCAAAGGGCAACGGTGTATCGCACGGAGCGCCCACACGTTCCGTGTTCGTTCACGGCGCGCCCCACGCATTTTTCACAAACACAAAAACTTACGCTACCGACCCGCCATCAACGGGCAGGATAGCACCGGTGATAAAGCTGGCGGCCGGACTGGCGAGGAAGACCACGGCAGCGGCGATTTCGTGGGGTTCGCCGTAGCGACCCATGGGGGTGCCGGCGGTGAGGCGTTGGCGGGCGATATCGGCCCCGGCGAGGCGTTCTAATTGATGCACCATTTCGGTATCAGTGGGAGCGGGGCAGACGGCATTGACGCGGATGCCTTTGGTGGCAAAGCCTTTGGCGGCCGATTTGGTCAGGCCGATGACGGCATGTTTGCTGGTGCTATAGCCGATGATTTGCGGGCTGCCGCCCAAGCCGGCATTCGACGAAATGTTGACGATGCTGCCGCCGTTGCCGTAGCCCAGCATGGCTTTGGCGCCGTATTTGATTCCCAAAAAGACGCCGGTGCAGTTGATGGCCATGACGCGGTCAAAGGC
>DBCF01000177.1:3793-7137 GCA_002292925.1 Roseiflexaceae bacterium UBA965
TTGACGACGATGTCGAGGCGGCCATAGTGTTGATCGACGGCGGCCAGCCACTGTTGCCAATCGGCGGCGCTACTGACATCGCCGAGGCAGACCAGACATTGGCGGCCCAGTTGACTGATGCTGTGGGTGATGGCACTGGTGTCGCTGGTGGGTAGGTCGGCGATGGCGATATCACAGCCATCGTGGGCGAGGGCGGTAGCGATGGCTGCGCCGATGCCACGGGCACCACCGGTAATTAGGGCGATTCGTGACATAACATGACTCCTTTGTCACTGCAATATGCGGGTTAGTCGCGCCGCCACAAGGCATTGATGCGGGCGATGATGTGGGGTTCGGCGAGGGTGTGGATGGCGGGCATGGGCAGGTGGGCGGATTCGACCACCCACAGCAGATTGCCGTCGGGGTCGTGGAGCCAGGCTTCGGCGACGTCGTCGGCGATGAGCTGGGCACCAGATTCGAGGGCATGGGCTATCGTGGATGTGATGTCTGTGACTTCGAGGCAAAGGTAGTGGTAGCCCAGTTGTTGAGGGTGCCGATGTGGCTGCGGCGTGGTGACGGGGTTGAGGAATTGCCAGAGTTCGACGGTCAGATTGGCCCCTTTGATCCAGCGCGGGATGACCCGCACGTCACTGAGTGCCAGTACTTCGTCGTAGCGGGGATGGGGACCGATGGGCTGGCCGCCGGCACTGTCGCCATTGAGCAAGCGCTGATAAAAATCACCAAGGCGTTGGATATCGCTGGTGGCAAAGGCTACGTGGGCCAGCCACGGGATTTGGTCGGCGGGGGCGTAGGGCACCCCTTCGAGCTCGAGGACGTTGGCGTCGCTGTCGTGTATATAAACATAACGATGACCGGTGTTGAGGTCGACGGGGGCTGAATTGGCGTGGTAGCCGTGGGCGAGGAGCGGGTCAAGGCTGGTAGCGATGTGGGGCGTCTGGATGCAGATGTGGCTGATGCCCGCCGCATAGATGGGGGTTGGTATCTGCACGGCATTGAGGCTGGATTGGATGCGTACAAAGCCATTGGGGGCGTGGAGCCAAGCAGACAGATGGTCGTGGTGGGCGACGGTCAGTCCGGCGGTGGTAAAAAAGGTAAGGGCTTGATTGAGATCGCGTACATTGATGCCGATATGATGGATGCCTACAATCATAACGCTCCTTGGAAGGGATAAAAAGCGTCGTGACGAGAGAAATTGCTCGTCACGACGCTGATACTAGGGTGCGGATTAGAATCCTTTGTTGTCGAGGCCCATGGGCATGGGGGCGGGGCGCTCGGGGCCACTGCTGAGCAAGATGTGGCGCCCTTCGCGTGAGGCGTCGTGGATGGCGTGCATAATGTCGAGCACATGGTAGGCCAATTCACCCGAGGCGCGGTGGGGGCGGTTTTCTTGGATGGCGACGGCCATGTCGAGCACGCCGAGACCACGGCTGTTTTCGGCAAAGCTATGGCTGAGGGGCATTTCGCGCCAGGTATCGTCGCCGCCGCGGCGCACCTTGATGGCACCGCTAAAGTTGTTGGGGTCGGGCACGAGCATGGTGCCTTCGCTGCCGTAGATTTCGAGCCAGGGCAAGGTGCTATGCCACACATCAAAGCTGGTGATGATGCTGGCCACGGGACCCTTGGCGAAGTCGAGCACGCCGACGACGTGGGTGGGAGTGTTGACGGGGATTTTTTCGCCGTATTGAATGTTGTTGGTGATGGTACGTTCGGCAAACGAAACCTGGGCTGAGCCGCTGACGCGGGTGACCGGCCCGAGTAGGGTGGTCAAGGCCGTCAGGTAATAGGGACCCATGTCAAACATGGGGCCGGCGCCGGGTTGATAAAAGAAATGGGGGTTGGGGTGCCAGGCTTCGGGGCCACGACCCATCATAAAGGCGGTGGCGCCGATGGGGCGACCAATCCAGCCGTCATCGATGAGTTTGCGGCAGGTTTGCAGGCCAGCGCCGAGGAAGGTGTCAGGGGCACCACCGACGCGCACGCCTTTGGCTTTGGCGTCACTGAGCATTTTTTGGGCGTCGGCACGATCTACGGCGAGGGGCTTTTCGTTGTAGACCGATTTGCCAGCGGCGATGGCTTGCATGGCGACTTCGCCGTGGGCTGCGGGGATGGTGAGATTGATGACAATCGAAATGGCCGGATCGGCCAGTAATTCTGCGACGCTACACCCTTTGGCGACGCCGAATTCGGCGGCTCGGGCTTGGGCACGCTCGACGTCGATGTCGGCCACGGCGGCGACGGTAATGCCGCGGAAGCGTTGATGCAGATTTTTGAGGTAGATGCTACTAATGTTGCCGCATCCGATGATGCCAACGGCAGTGGTGGTCATGATTCTTCCTTTGCTGTAAGTGCTATCCAATTGCCCCAGGTCGCATGCCGTAGTGCGTTGTAGCGAAGCGTGTCGCGTTTGGGTATGCGATGCGTGTGGACACCGGTGTAATCACATCCTACCACATCAATATACCCTTTGGCACGCTGGGGGTCGTGCATGATACGCAGCCCGTGTTGGGCTATGGGGGTACGGCTGATGGCTACAAAGCTGTATTTGGCCTCTTCCCAGGCCATTTCGGCACCACGGGCGAGGCGTTGGAAGTCGGGGCGGGATACTTTTTGGCCAAAGTGACACCAGGCATCGTGCAATTGACAGACCCCTTGGTGGGTACAGGGTGCCACCACCGTGCCACCGGCGGCGATGAGTTGGGTGCGAGCGGCTTGGATGACGGGTGCGAAATCAGCGGCGCCCGGCTCGATAATCACCAGCAATTGGGTTGTGGCACGCCAGGCTTTGGCAATCACGGCCTGTTGCTGAGCGGGGGTGAGTTCGTTAAGCACATGGGCAATAACGACGACGTCGTGTGGCTGCCAATCGGGGCAGGTGGTGATGTCTTGATTGAGAAAGGTGGTGGGGGGGAGTTGGCTATCGGTCACGAGCATTTGGGCGATTGCTTGCAGGTGATGATCGCGCTCGACGGCGGTAATCGTTTGCAAATCAGGCCAGAGCTGGTGAGCGACCCAGCTGGCAGTGCCGGGACCACTGCCAATGTCGAGTAGGCTGGTGCAAGGTAATGGGGCGCGTTGGATGGATTGGCTGAGGGCGCCATAGATTTGGGCATAGGTGGCAGGCATCAGCATGGCACTATAGGCCAGGGCGTCGAGGGCGGTGCGTATGAGAGGGGTACCGTCACGAGGGCCACGGTAACGCACACTCAACGCTTGGGCCGCATCACGCCAATCACGACTGGGGTGTTGGTGTAACGCGGCGCGTAGCCGTACTTGGAGTAATCCGGGTAGCATAATCATGGCGGGGTGATGGTGGGGGGAATGGGCGTGGCGGTGGCGGTGGGCGG
>DBCF01000100.1:0-1670 GCA_002292925.1 Roseiflexaceae bacterium UBA965
GGCAATGTGCGGTTTTTTGCCGTTGATTTATATGCCAAGCAGCATAACGTCGTGAATATTGACATTCATCAGCCATTACCTACGGCGCAGTATAATGGCTTATTCGTGGCGGCACAGGGTGCGGTCGAAATCGACATTGTGCGTTCCAATGGAACAGAAGTTACCGAGAAACTTGAATCTGCATTGTTGTGGGCCCAGTTGCTCCACGGATTAACGGAGTCTGTGCGTGGATAATCACATTACCTCTGAAGCATTATTAGCCCAACTTCCCCATGTGTCGGCGCAATCGTCATTGTGGAAACGCAAGGCGCAGTCGTGGATTTTTTTGATGGCGACAGTGATTAGTTTTGTGACTGCGATATTTGGTTTCGTTGACGCCTTTCAGCATCCCGAGAAGCAAATCATTGCCGGTGGAATGTTGGCTGTGGTGATCGTGATTGTGGCGATTCAGCTGATTCGGGCAACAATTATGCGCCGCAAACAGCATCAAATAGTCCATATTACGCCGATTACATCAATTATGATTGATGCCCAATTGCAACAGCAATTAACCCAGCATGCACAGTTGTCGGCACGGCAGATATGGTTTCGTCGTTGTGTGCGGGTCATCGACAACATTGGATGGATGCTATTGGCGACGGTATTGATTTTGGCTGCCGGTGCCGTTTTTGTCTTTTCGCTATTTGGACTCTACGAATCAATTCGTACCGAGGTAAGTATTTTTGATGTGGTATTGATTATGGGCCTGGTGCGCCCATTAAACAGTACGCTTAATGGCATCAAAAAACTCCAACAGAAAGAAATAGGCACCCGGCGTCGCATAGGTACGTTTAGTAAATCACTACATTATGTGATCGAATCCGTCAATCATTTTATTGCAAGACTTCATCTATCGACGGCGGAAGCATTACGGACCGGTACAGCGGTGGTGAGTCATGTGGGCGGCAATATCGCCACCACGGCAACAACGGTCGCATTGAGTGTGACGGTGTCGGGGATCGGTCTGGCGTCGGCACAGGTGGCTCCAAGTGCGGTCATTGCCACCGGCCAAGTCATCCCTTTACCACCGGTGATTGCCAATATGACTGGGCCTGCAGGTCATGACGTGGCAGTACGTGGGGCAGTGTTTTATGGGTGTATGGGGAATATTCTTGATGGGAATCAACCAGCTAATGAAAACTGCCAGCAGGCCGTGCAACAAGCCAATGATGATTGTGCCGGTTGGCAAGGTGGACCCCTCCCCCCTGCATGTGCCCAAGCGATTAATCAAGTATTACCCCAAGCAGTAGAGCGCATCGAAGCGCCGGTACCCCAACCACCTGTCGAAGGTCCAAATGGTGAAAATCCTCCTCCCGCCGATGACAACCGGTCGTTGCCCAATAGCCAGCCACCATTGAATGGTACTCCGCAACCACAGGATCCCAATCAACCTGGCAATCCGCCACCCAACGGTGCGCAAGCACCGTGTGTTGCCCAAGGCCCCAACACGCAGTGTCCACCCATGCAATCGACAGCAAATCCAGCTGGGAATAATAACGGGTATCCGCCGCCACCAGCCAATCCCAATGATCCGAAGGGTACTCCGGGACCGAATTTGACGCCTGGTGGTCAACAAAATCCACCGCCGCCACAGACGACGAATGTTCCACCGCCACCACCGGCGCCAGATG
>DBCF01000100.1:1726-2682 GCA_002292925.1 Roseiflexaceae bacterium UBA965
ACCGGCGCCAGATGCACCGCCACCGGCGCCAGATGCACCACCACCGGCGCCAGATGCACCACCTCCACCCCAAGCGACCGACGCACCAGCGCCCCAAGCGACGAGTGCCCCGCCGCCGCCACCAGCGACGAGTGTGCCGGCACCGCAGTCCACTGCCAAACCGCAGCCTACTACGAAGCCACCACCGCCGCCACCACCACCGCCACCGCCGCCTCGACCATGATGTAGCGCATCAAAGAGGTTTGTATGTCGACAATCCTGTGGGCGCCAAATGACGCACGTCGCATGAATAGTCAATTGTGGCAGTTCATGCGACGCGCGTGCCCCCAAAGCAATGGCGATTACATTGCGTTGTGGCAGTGGTCGCTGACCCACCCCGCTGATTTTTGGCGGCAGGTCTGGCAATTCACCGGCGTAATTGGCTCACCCCCGGGTGATGTCATCGTTGCTGATGTCACGCGTATGCCTGGGGCGCAGTGGTTCCCTGGTGTCACCCTCAACTATGCTCAAAACCTGCTCCACCGCCGCGACGACAGCGATGCCATTGTCTTTTGGGGCGAAGATCAAGTTCGCCAACGTCTCTCGTTTGCCCAGCTCTACGATCAAGTGTCGCTCGCCCAGCAAGCCTTGCAGGCGACAGGGGTCGGGGTCGGTGACCGCGTGGCGGGCTATTTGCCCAACCTGCCGGCAGCCGTGATCTGGATGCTGGCTGCGACGTCACTGGGGGCGATTTGGTCGTCGGCGTCACCCGACTTCGGGGTGACGGGCGTGCTCGATCGCTTTGGCCAAATCACGCCACGGGTACTTATCGCGAGTGATGGTTATTTTTATGGTGGAGTGTGGCATGATTGTATCGCCAAACTCGAAGCCATTGTGCCACAGTTACCGTCTGTACAACAGGTGATTGTGGTGCCGTACCATGCCCAAATCCGCGGTACACTTGCCACTATCCCTCA
>DBCF01000183.1 GCA_002292925.1 Roseiflexaceae bacterium UBA965
TGGTCGGCGCATACCACGATGGAACAACGAATTGTGCCGTTTGGGTCGGCGCAACTTTTGCCCATCCCGTTGCTCGTCAAAGCCACCACGCTCCGCCAGGCAATTGTGGCCACGTTGCACCAACAGCTCAGCCACATCGCTCCCCTCCACCCGTTGTGCGCTCAACTACTCGAGGCCAGCGAAAATCCTGATTTACCCCCCGAAGAAGTCGCTACCCTGCTCGGCCAACTCACCGCTGCGGTGATGGCCAATAGCCAATATACCGGCGTGATGCTGATTATCGATGAGCTTGGTCAACACCTCGCCCACATCCACCGCTCTGGCGATTCGCGTGATTTGTTTGTGCTCCAGACGATTGCCGAGCTCGCCGCCCGTAGTGGCGACACGCCCATCATGATTATCACGATTTTGCATCAAACCTTCGAGCGCTACAGCACCACTGCCAGTGTGGCCCAACAAACCGAGTGGGCCAAGGTGCAAGGGCGCTATGTAGATGTGGTGTTCCAAGAACCGCAAAGCCAGATGATGCGCTTTGTAGCCAATGTGATGATCCAACTCAATCAGCGCAAGCGCCCGGCGATTGTCAAGCAATGGGCCGAAACCGGCGATGCCCTCGGGCTCCGTCCAGCCGAATTTAAGCTGGACGAATGGCGTTGGCTCGTCAAATCGTGCTATCCGCTCCACCCGACAGTGGTGGTAGCATTGCCGTTATTGTTTCGTACCCTCGCCCAAAACGAACGGTCGCTGTTTGCCTTTTTGACGGCGCAAGAACGTGGCAGCCTGTCAGAGTTTTTAACAAAAAACGACGGCCAAGTCCCCTATTTGTTACACGATTTGGCAGTCTATATCGAACAAACGTTGGGACCTGGGTTGTTTGGGCGGGCACGGGGGCGGCCGTGGGTCGAGCTGAGCGAAGTGCTCCAGCGCTTGCGCAATGGCGACGTGCTCATCCCCCAGGTCGTCGCGACCATCGGTACCTTGGCGGCGCTCAACGACGATCGTAGTCTGCGCCCCAGCCGCGAAATGGTGTTGTGGGCCTTGGGCGATGGGTTGCTCCACGATCAGATTGACCAGGTATTGCGTACCCTACAAAAACAACAGCTGGTGGTCTATAGCGTGCACCGTGACCGCTTCCGTTTGACCGAAGCCAGTGATATTAATCTTGATCAAAAAATACAGGTGGCGCGGGGTGAATTTGCCTTGCAACGTGACATGGTGGCGTTGCTGACCCGCTATGCTACCCTCGAACCAATCATCGCCTACCGCCATTCGTATTACAGCGGCACGTTGCGGCATTTTGTGGTGCGCTTTGTGGCGGCTGAATCGGTGATGGAGCACAGCACAGCACAGCACAGCACAGCACAGCACAGCACAGCACAGCACAGCACAGCACAGCACGATGGTGAAATTTGGTACGTAGTTGTTGCGGATGATGAAGCCCGCTTAGCACTAACGCAACAGCTTCCACATGACGTGGTGCTGGTACTGCCCGAACGGGTGGCACCGCTCCGTGAAGCCTTACTCGACGTAGCGGCTCACGATGCCGTGAGTCGTGACCGCGACGTGCTAATTGACCGCGTCGCGATGCGGGAACTCACCTTGCGCCTCCGTGAAGCACAGGCGACCCTCAACCAACTCATCGAAGCGAATTATGGTGCCGGGTACGGACAGTGGTTTGTGGCTGGGCAACGGGTCGACATGCGTGACCGTCGGCAATTTGATGCGGTCTTGTCGGCGGTATTTGACCAGCAGTTTGCGGCGACGCCGTTGATTCGGAGTGAACTGATTGTGCGGCGCAAATTGTCGGGCAGTATTTCACGGGCGCGTCGGCAATTAATCGAACTCATCCTCGAGCAGAGTCATCGTCCTTTGCTGGGCTTGACCGAGGGCTATCCCCCTGAGCGCGCCTTGTACGAAAGTATCTTGCGGGCCGGGCAGGTGCATGTGGCGGTCACCGCCACTGAATGGCAACTGCAGATTCCCACTGCCGACAACGATCCATTGCGGTTTGGTCCAATATTTGCGGCAATTGATGATTTTTTCACCCAAAGCATTGCCAAACGCCTGCCATTGACCGCACTTTATACGGTGCTGCTTGCGCCCCCGTATGGCGTGCGCGAGCCGCTGATTCCGTTGTTTTTTGTGCTGATGTACGTCATTCATAGTGGTGAAGTGGCGTTATACGAGCACGACAGTTTCGTGGCCATCCCCGATGTGGCCTTGTTTGAGCGCTTGGTAGTCAAACCACAGCACTTTGCGGTGCGCCGCTCACCGGCCAGCGGTTTGCGCACAGCCTTGTTTGAGCGTGTCGCCAAAGCATTTGCACCCCAGGCCTTGACCAAACGGGGTACGCTGGCGGTGCTCGATGCCGTCAAGCCAATGTTGCGTTTTGCCCAACAATTGCCGGCCTATGTGCGCCAAACCCAGACTCTTAGCCCACAGACGATGCGGGTGCGCCACGCATTGCTCGAAGCCAAAGCGCCCGATGATTTGCTTTATGTCCAAATCCCTGCCGCTCTCGGATTACCGCCGATTGCCGGTGACGCACCCCTCGATGATAGCGTAGTCGAGGCGGTGTCAGTGGGGTTGCGCACCGCCCTCGAAGAGCTCCAGCAGGCCTACCCGGCCTTGGTGACCGCGGCGATTACGGCGGTGGCGCAGGCGGTCTATGCCAACACCCACCAACGCGAATTGTTGCATGCCGAGTTGCACGAACGGACGGCGTTGGTGTTGACCCAGAGCGCCGACCCGCAGTTGCGAGCCTTTGCCAACCGCATTCACGGCAGTGATGCCTTGCGCTGGATCGAATCGGTGGCGGCGTTGCTCGGGCGCAAACCGATGCCCAGTTGGAGTGATGCCGACGTCGACACCTACCGCGTGGCGGTAGCCGATGTGGGGCGGCGTCTGCGTTTGTTTGAGCAGGTGGCTACCGCCCAAACACATACGCACTTGGGGGCATTGCGCCGGCGCGTCGGCATCAGTGATGCCCGTGGTGAGCGCAGTCTGGTGGTCACTTTTGATCCAAACGACAGTGCCATGCAGGCCATCCGTCAGCAAATCGATGCAACCTTGGCGCAGTCGTCACTCGATAGCGGGCAACGCTTGAGTGTACTGGTCGGGATTCTTGAATCGTTGTTACCCAATGATACCCAAATGGAGGATTCCCAATGACTACTGATGCAATTGCCACGTGGGCTACGCGCCCAGGCCGCCACATTGTCAGTTTGAGTGGTGGCAAAGACAGCACGGCCCTAGCGATTTTTTTGCGGGGCAAAATCCCCAATATCGAATATGTGTTTTGTGATACCGACAAAGAACTACCCGAGACCTACGAATATCTCGACCGCCTCGAAGCCTTTTTGCAACAGCCGATTGTGCGCTTGAATGCCGGCCGGGGCTTTGACCACTGGTTGACGGTGTATGGGGGCGTGTTGCCGTCGGCGCAGACGCGCTGGTGCACCCGCAAGCTCAAAATCGAGCCGTTTGAGCAGTATGTGGGTGATGATGTGATCTGGAGCTACATCGGGATTCGGGCCGACGAAAACCGCGACGGCTACATCTCGGCCAAGAAAAACATCACGCCTATTTATCCTTTCAAAGAATACGGTCTGAAGCTGCCCGATATTGAGCGTTTGCTCAGCGAAAGTGGCATGGGCTTGCCCACCTACTACGAATGGCGGCAACGGAGCGGCTGTTATTTTTGTTTTTTCCAGCGTTCTGCTGAATGGGTGGGTCTCAACGAGCGTCATCCCGAGTTGTTTGCCCAATCGCAACGCTACGAAGAGGACTTCGGCGGCAAAGGGTTTTATTGGCGTCAGCGCGAGACATTGGCGGAGTTGGCCGAACCCGAGCGCGTCGCCGAAATCAAACGCCTGCATATTGCCCGCCTCGCCCAAGAAAAAAGCCGCCGCCCCGATCGCCCCTTGATTGACCTGATTGGTGATGCCCTCGACGCCGAAGACGATGAGTTTGGCTGCAATATTTGTCATTTGTAGGATGAATTGAAAGCGAGAATTATATGACGGTTTCTATTAAGTCTGATGTAAAAAGTGTGTTCGATGTATTTAGGGATGTAGATGCATTTTTAGTGCCTGAATATCAACGTTCCTATCAATGGGGTCGTGATCATATTTATAGTCTTGTGCGTGATATCCACACGAGTATTTGTATGCTTGAAACTGCATCAAATACGTCGAATGAAATTCGTTTTATGGGCTCTATCATAACAATTATTCAAGTTAGAGGTTTGTCAGCATCTGGATACGGAGTATATCAACCACAAACGATACATCAGATAGTAGATGGACAACAACGATTATCGACGTTTGCGTTGCTTGCGGTTGCACTACAAAATTTACTAGAAGTAAAACTTAACGAGTTATCTGCTTCAACAGATGTATATGCACCTGAAATAATTCAATCTTTAACTAAAATCGTCAACAATCATTATCACCCACAACTCAAAAAAATCTATCAATATTCAAAAGATCAATATACACAACCATCCAAATTTCCTTCGATTATTCGTGAAGAATCGGATACTTGGGATTCAGATAAATCTTATGATTCACCAGTAGCAAAGTTATTAATCAATGCAATATATCCACACATGAATCGGATGAACAAGCCAAAGAGTAATCAAGATAAAGATCAAGCTGAAATTAACTATGATGTTATTACTCAGCTACTAAATCAGATTGCACTTGGTGAATGTCCTTTACATCCTACTCCTAATAAACGAGTTGACGAAGCACGATTGTATGAATTAAATACAGTGTTGTCTAAGGTTCATAATGCTGTTTGGCATGGAGATTATGCTTATATTAATAATCTTGTGGTTACAGAAATTATGCAGAAAAAAATATCACCATTATTAAACTTTACTAGAATACTTCTTTTTACATATTATTTTTTGAATCGCTGTTATTTAAACCATATTTCGACTCAAGATGAACGATGGGCATTTGATATGTTTATCGGATTAAATACATCAGGCATACCATTAAGTGCGGTAGAGACATTTAAAGCTCAATTATTACAAAAAGCTCGTGAATTACCACAAGCAAAAGGTGATGAAATTCGAGCAAAAATACAAGACTTATTTATGAATGAGGATATTGGGATACAAAAATATTTTGATAGAGAAGAAAAACAATCAGATAAAAATAAGCGTATTAAAGAATATGTAACGAATTTTGCATTGTTTTTTAATGGAAGTAAATTAGGTTATGAAATACATGAACAACGTGTGTGGCTAAAAAATGAACATATCAAATATCTACATGGATTGTCTGATGAAATAGAAAAACAAGGAAAACAATTACGGTTTATCACGAATATGAAGCATTTTACTCGTTATTTAGTCGAACAAGATAATTTAATCAATAACTATGCACATGCATTTAACGTATTAATTAACATTGATGCATATGATCGTGAAGCGGCAATGCTCGCTATTGGATTTCTGGATGATGTCAATCATTCAATTGTCAATGGATTGCTTGCACGTTTCTATGAAAAAGCAATTCGAAATTCTGCTAACCAACAATTTGCCAAAGAATTTGCGGATGCTTGTTTAGCAGTTACTGCGTTTTTTGTAATTTGGCGTCCTATTCGCTCTACAAATGGGCTACCAGATATCTATCGTAATGCAATGAGAACAACATATTCACATGGCGCAAATGCAAATTTTAATGTGAACGATTTGAAACAATTATTGCGTGCTGAGTTGAGTGGTAATCTAGATATTTCTGGTAATTTCGATCTAACGCAACGTGATGTTTGGATTAGTAAAGCTTCTGATGTAATACAGTCTAAACGGATGAAGGATTTAAGTAAATTCATATTGTTAATAACGGCACATGAAACTACGAAAGATGAGGGTCATCATGGATTAATGAAGAAAGCTAATCCAGGATTTCAGCAGTGTGCGACACTCAATCATTGGAAGTCGAAAGATTTAAAAACCATTGAACATATCGCACCACAAAAACCGAGTGAGAGCGATGCGTGGGATTCAGGTTTATATGGAACTAATACACTTTTTGATTCTTTAGGAAATTTGGTGTTAATGCCGACTGAAATCAATTCATCTGTAGGAAATAACAATTGGCGTACAAAATGGACATATTATCAATATTTGGCATTAGTTGATCCAAATAAACGTAAACAATTTGTAGTTGATATGGGGAGTACAAACAATATCGTTTTGCAGAACTCCACATTAAATGTGTTGAAAAATGCCACTTTTGCTGGACACATGGCACCGATTGTGGCGGTGGGAATTGATGGAGAGTGGACTGCAGACCTGGTACAACGGCGTACCCGTCGCATGCTCGAGATATTTCATGACCGCATGATGGAATGGCTGAGTTAAGAAAGGATCCCCCATGTCAAATGATTTTTCCATTGTGCCGTCGCATTTGGCCGTCAAGGCGATGCGGGATAGTGGCTACAAAAACATTGCCTATGCCTTGGCCGAGCTGATCGACAATTCGATTCAGGCAGGTGCTACCCACGTCGAAGTATTGCTGGCCGAGCGCTACGAGCGGGTGGTCGAACGCGAAAAACGCCGGATTTATCAGATTGGGGTGATGGATAACGGCGGTGGCATGACCGCCGATGTGCTGCGGATGGCCTTGCAGTTTGGTAATGGCACCCGACTCAATGACCGTGATCGCACCGGGATGGGGCGGTTTGGGATGGGTTTGCCCAGCGCCTCGATTTCGCAGTGCCGTCGGGTAGAAGTCTGGACCTGGCAGGGCGAT
>DBCF01000219.1:0-5090 GCA_002292925.1 Roseiflexaceae bacterium UBA965
GCCCAAACCCACCGCCACCCCCCGCCCCAGCGCCACACCGCGACCGACTGCGACCCGCCGGCCATAACCAAGCAACCTCGGTAATCTACTCAATACCCCCAGTGCAATCATGCACTGGGGGTATTTTTGTGTGCGTGCGCACCCTAATTACGCTGCAGTAATGTGTTTGTTGTGGCAACGCATACAGTAATAATGAGTACCCATGACGCACAGGGAACTTCTGCCTCGCTTACGCCGTCATAATCTCAAGACTTAAAGATATGGAGTACATCATGAAGTACAAACTAATCCTCATCGTCGCGTTCGTTTTGGGAATGTTGCCGTTTATGGCATTTGCCGCCCCGAGTCGCATCGTGGCCTTGCAAATCAAAAAACAACCGGTCAATGTCACCACCACTACCCTCAGCACCACCAAAAAAATCGAACTCGCAATCGAAGCTACTGGCGGCACCAAACCCTACACCTACACTTGGTATCAAGGGAGTGTCGGTGACACCACGACAGTCGTAGGCAACCGGATCAAATTCAGTAGCACGTTGGCCATTGGCAGCTATAGCTATTGGGCCCGGGTCACTGATGCCACCAGCGCCACCGTCGATAGTAATGCAGTAAGTGTGGACATCGCAACCTTCGTTGCCCCCACCCCCGCACCCCTGCGCATCGCGTCACAATCACGTGACATGGTCTATAACATCACTGCAGCCAACAAAGTCATCGAACTCAAAGCCGAAGCCGCCGGCGGCACCAAACCCTACACCTATGTATGGTACCGTGGCACAGTTGGTGATACCAGCACCATTGTCGGCACTCGCAAAGAAACCAAGCAAGTTGTCACCCTTGGTACCTATGCCTACTGGGCCCGGGTCACTGATTTCAATGGCAACACCATTGACTCCGCAGCCGTCAATGTCGTCATCTCACCACTCTCATTAGTATTCAGCAGTGAGCCCCGCAATAGCCTGGCCGTATGGCGCGGTACTCAAGCCACCACGATCCTCAGCGCCAAAGCCAAAGGTGGCGTCCCACCCTTGAGCTATGCCTGGCAACTTGATGGCGCCACTGTCGGCACTGGTCCCAATTTGCAAGTCACCTTTAACTCATTCACCGATACCGCCCGCCTGTATAGTGTAATTGTCACCGATGCCGCTGCAAGTAGCATCACTTCACGGGTTGCCACCGTTGCAGTTAGCATCCCCCGCATCTCGATTGTGGCCCAACCACGGGCTACTACCGCCACTTGGAGTGGTGATGATGCCACCGCCATCATGAGTGTCCGCGCCATTGGTGGCGCCGGTGCGTTGACCGTAAATTGGTATACTGGCACACCCGCAGCCCCTGGCGTATTGATTGGCACCGGCGCCTTTAATGTGGTCCGCATTAGCAACGCCGTCGCCGGGAATCAATCAGTCTACGCCGTTGTCACCGATGTGGTAGGGACAATGGCTACATCACGAGTCGCCATCGTACGCATCCCCACCAAGCCCATCCCCACCGCCACGGCGACGGCCACCGCCACTGCTACCGATACCGCAGTGCCCACGGCCACGGCCACCGATACCGCAGTACCGACCGACACCGTAGTACCCACTGCCACCGACACCGCAGTACCGACTGACACCGCAGTACCAACCGCCACTGCTACCGACACCGCAGTGCCTACCCCTTAACCAATCCTGTAGCAACACACAACGCCCGCATCACAATGAGTGATGCGGGCGTTGTGTGTGCGTCAAGCCTATTCCGGATACACCCGATTGCGCCAGCGCAACACCGGCGCCTCTACCAAATAATAACTAAGTGCCGCAGCCCCAAACGTCAGCGCTATATACCCACAAAACAACGCCCCTAATATTGGCCAGGTCGTTGCAGGATAGAAGGCACGTTCGAGGAAAATAGCCATCATCACATGGTACAAATACAGCGAATAACTAATCAATGCAATCCAGGCCACCACCCGATCAAGTAGCCGCCACCCAAGCGTTGTCAACGCCTCGATTGCAGGCAATATGAGGGCGGCACCGATGGTAATAAACATATGCCCAAACAATACCGTAATAAGTGGCCAACGATAGCGATCGAGCGAAAGCATGACGCCACACCACAACAACGCCACACCCGGCGCATAACCATATTGCGCCACCCGCGCAAACCATGCTGGGCGAGCAATTCGCACCCAAGCCACCAGCACACCCCAAATCATCGAGTCAAGCCGCGCATAAATCAAAAAGTCTATGCTCTTCCAATATAACTGTTCGATAATTTGCGGGATTACGAGTCGGTTGATAATTGATACTACGGCTACCAAGATAATCGCTGCCGCAAATGCTCGATATTGGGGGAGTTTTTTGAAAAATAAATAAATAAGCAACGGGAACAACACATAAAACACTTCTTCGGCACCAAGACTCCACCAAAACGGAATTTCTTTGGAAATGTGATAGGGATTAATTGTCCCTACAAAAAAAATACTCGCCAAATAATCATACACATCGAGCGGCGGGGCAATCGCCCACATCACCACCGCTGACACATACGCAGCCGGCAATGTACGCAACCACCTGCGCATCCAAAACCGCGATACCACCGCGAAGTCGTACATCCGCGCAAGCGTTCGCAACAAAATCCCGCCGATTAAATAGCCACTCAAGGCAAAAAAGATATCGACACCCACTGCACCGAGGTAGACTAACCAGCGGAAAATGTCACGATTGCTTGACCACTCCACAAACACCAGCGGCGTAAAATGGGCCACCACCACACACATCACGGCAATTGCCCGCAACACGTCGAGGCCAAACCGCCGGCCTTTGGGTGCGGTGTCGGGACTCACTGCTGGCTGCTGGCGCTGTCGCCATGCCCACCATCCGAGTCCCAGCAACGACGCATACCGACCACCACGGTCAAGCCATAACGACAAATTCGCAAAACCGCTCTGCGATTCTTGATAAATCATCACACAATAAATCAGACAAATCAGCCCATATATGCCAAGGCCAAGCCATTGGCTCCGCCCAAGCAACAACCCCAGCACGACGACAAGCAACCCCAAATCAATCATCCACACCAATAAATACCACCACGGCAACTGCAGTGCCGTGACAGTAACATCCCCAATAAACGCACCAAATTCACGGCGATCGCCTTGCAGTTGGGTAGTTGGGCTTTGCATGATGAGCATGGTCTGATTGGTGGGCACCAACAGGTGCAGTGTCCGCCATTGTGGCACCGGCGTGACGGCAAGCACCTGCGTACCAATCTCAAGCCGGGCAGTAATCGTGGTATCGAGGGGACGACGCCATGTGATTGCCACACTACGCCATGGGAGCTCCACAAAATAGGGCACGGTAATGTGGGTGTCACCATTTGACCACACCCCCTCGGGTTCAGGAGCCCATGTACCAACGACTGCATCGCGGTCGGTAATATCAACACGTGCATGGGGGACGCTCGTCGCCAGACATCCATAAATAATCAGCCAACTCATGACGGCAACGACCACAAAACCCCAATATTCAGGTTGCCACACGCGTTGTCTTATCATTTTGCCCTCTGGTACTCAGTAATTCAAGCCGATTCTCGTTCGGTCACACGCCGATCACGCCAGCGCAACACCGGTGCTTCTACTCCATAATAACTCATGGTCGCAGCCAGAAATGTCAACCCAAAGTACCACACTAGTGATTGCGCTGCCATACCCCACGATGTGGCATATCCATACTGATAAAACACGAAATCACTCATCATGACTTGATACAAATAGAGTGAATAACTAATCAGGGCAATCCAGCCAACCACCCGATCAAGTGCACTCCAACCGAGTGTTTTAATCGATTCTATCGCCGGAATCATCAATACCGCACCAATCACAATCAAAATATGACAAACAAACCATGTCAAGACTATCCAGCGTAAGGGGTCTAGCAGTAATGCCGCACCAGCTGCAAAAATCACCGCACCTGGAGCAAACCCAATCTGACTTAAGCGGATAAACCACGCTGGGCGTGATTGACGCACCCACTGCATTAGTATACCCCATACCATTGCATCAAGGCAGGCGTAACTTACGTTTTGGATGTTATCAATGATGGCAATGGGGAGCGCCCATGACAACACCACCCGACTCAGCATCGCAAACCCGGCAAAAAGAATAATGGTGACCGCAAATGCCCGTACCCGCGGTAGTTTTTTTATCAATAAAAACAACAATAAGGGAAATAACAAATAGAATAATTCTTCGGTGCTTAAACTCCACCAAAAGGTGTTTTCGGTCGATAACCGCCAGGCATTAAACGACCCGACAAACAAGATGCTCATGACATAGTCACTAATGTTTTTGGGCGCGGCCACAAACCACACTACAATCGCCGACACATAGGCTGCCGGTAATGTGCGTAACCAACGCCGGTATAAAAACCGTTTGACTATGGCAAAATCGTCAAATCGCTCCATGGTACGCAACAAAATCGCACCGATTAAATAGCCACTCAACGCAAAAAATATATCGACACCAATTGCGCCAATGTTGACAAACCACTTAAACACATCACGGATATTTGACCATTCTGCAAAAAAAAGTGGCGTCGAATGCGCAACAATCACACACATGACGGCAATTGCCCGCATCACATCGAGCCCAAATCGCCGCCCACGCCCTTCGAGTGCGGTCACTTGACGATAGCGTTGCGCCCCGGCAAACACCACCATCAACCCACACAAAATATACCGACTCGTCCGATCTAACCAAAGCGATGGTGATGCAAATCCCAATGGAATTTCTTGCAAGACCATGGCGCCATAGACCACACATATGACCGCAAACGCCACGACGCCCACCCACCGGCCCCGCCACAACCAAATACCCGCCACCATCAGCAAGATCCAATAATCACTGGCCAGCGCAACTGCCCACCACGGCGTCACCAGCAGTTGTTTTACCTGTAGTACGCTCATGATGACGCCCAAATCACGACTATCGTTGGGAACGCGCATCGTAGCACTTTGAATGTCCAACAGGGAACGGGTGGGATTACTCGGCATCAACACATGCACAGTGCGCCATACGGTGGTCACCGGGGTCGTCAGCTGTACTG
>DBCF01000219.1:5110-5319 GCA_002292925.1 Roseiflexaceae bacterium UBA965
GGCAAATTGCACCTGGACAGCGAGTGGCGCATCTGTGGCTTGACGCCAGCGCCACTGCAAGTGGCGCCACTGCGTATCATCAAAGCGGTTCACGGCAATTTGAGTATTGCCATCAAACCATACCCCCTCGGGATCGCTGCCCAACGTTCCTTGGGCAATCAATGGGTTATCGAGTTCCAGCGCTATTTGACGCGGTTGCTGTACAAATG
>DBCF01000219.1:5348-5749 GCA_002292925.1 Roseiflexaceae bacterium UBA965
CCACCAGATTACCATCCAACTCAAAATCGCAAGCCCAACAAAGGCAATTTTGACATCATGCCGACTTATCGACTGCACATACGCCTCCGTGTTGATTCGCTAATGCGGAATCCTTCGTTCGCCGGACGACAAATTCTGGTGGGCGATTCGCTGATCAGGGAAGTAAGCATCGCGCCAGCGCAATACTGGTGCTTCTACCAAACGATAACTTACCGTAGCCACCCCAAATACAATCACCATGTACAGCAACAGCACTCCACCCAACATCGGCCACGATGTCGCAGCCCCAAACCATCGTTCTAGCATCGTTACAATCATGCCATGATATAAATATGCCGAATAACTCACCAATGCAATCCCACTACAGACACGATTGAGTAATGCCCAGCGAAATGGCGGAA
>DBCF01000219.1:5808-6040 GCA_002292925.1 Roseiflexaceae bacterium UBA965
GCACCAATCACCACCACTGTATGCCCGATAAACATTGCCACCGCATCCCAGCGTTGCTGGTCAACCAATAACGTCACTCCTGCCGCAAAAATCACCATTCCTGGGGCAAAACCAGACTGCACCAGCCGCATAAACCACTGGGGGCGGTAATTACGCACCCAAACCATCAACACACCCCATATCATCGAATCGAGTCGCGCATAGGGTGCCAAATTAATATTGCGCCACAGTA
>DBCF01000219.1:6088-6271 GCA_002292925.1 Roseiflexaceae bacterium UBA965
TTCGTCACTCACCATCAATAATACCGCACGGGCCAGCATTGCACTGACGCCAATCACAACCAGACTTATCAAAAATGTGTGGAGCGCAGGGTATTTTTTGATAATGACATATACCAGCAACGGCAATACCAAATAAAACAATTCTTCGGCTGCTAAACTCCACCAAAACAATAATTCTTTGGT
>DBCF01000188.1 GCA_002292925.1 Roseiflexaceae bacterium UBA965
GGTGGCCATGTCGAGGATCCCACCTGGCCGCGAGATGCCTTCGTTGGCCATGATGTCGAATTCGGCTTGGCGGAAGGGCGGTGCGACTTTGTTTTTGACGACCTTGACGCGCACCCGACTCCCAATGGGGTCAGTGCCGCTCTTGAGTGTCTCGATGCGACGAATGTCGAGACGAATCGAGGCATAGAATTTGAGGGCTTGACCGCCGGTGGTGGTTTCGGGTGAGCCAAACATCACGCCGATTTTCATACGTAATTGATTGATGAAAATTACCACGGCCTTGGATTTGCTGATGGCGCCAGACAATTTGCGCAAGGCTTGGCTCATCAAACGAGCTTGCAAGCCAGGGAGTGAATCACCCATGTCGCCTTCGATTTCGGCACGGGGCACAAGTGCTGCGACGGAGTCAATGACGATGATATCGACGGCATTGGATCGCACCAACGTTTCGCAGATTTCGAGGGCTTGTTCACCAAAGTCGGGTTGTGAGACCAGCAATGTATCGACATTGACGCCACACCGGGCGGCATAGGCCGGGTCAAATGCATGTTCGGCATCGATGAAGGCGGCAACGCCACCGGCTTTTTGGGCTTGGGCCACAATATGTTGGGCAAGGGTGGTTTTACCACTTGACTCAGGTCCGTAGATTTCGACGACGCGGCCGCGGGGGACACCACCAACACCAAGGGCAATATCGAGTGAAATCGCACCAGTGGGGATGACATCAATTATCAACCGACTACTTGCTTCGCCCAGCTTCATGATTGAGCCCTTGCCGTATTTGCGGTCAATTTGGCTCATGGCTGCTTGGAGGGCTTTTTCTTTTTCGGTGCCAGGACCGGCGGCGATTGCGGCAGCAGCGGCTACTGCGGCGGCGGAAGGGGTTGAGGATGCTTTGGCCATAACTCGTGTTCTCCTGTGTCAGCCGGTCATGCCGGCGCTCTTGTCTGTTGTTGAACCTTGCGGTGGTGCAAATAATTTCAACATGGTGAGAATAGCACAAAAGTTCGACTTTGACAAGATAGGAATTTAAATCGAGATGTGGTGGTGCGTTTGGCCGATGCGAATACCCTATTTGCGGGTATCATGCGCATTACCTCAATTGCGACTGTATTGATTGATTGTTGCAGGTCGTTGGCAAAAAACTTTGCCTATGCAAAATGTTTTTCTGTTTGGGGCATCGGCTACGATTGTGATTGAGCGTTTTGTACCATAGCCGAATACCCGTATGGTACACTACCACTTATATATACATATACACACCGTCGCGGTGGGAGTGATAGACGATGAGCGAAAAACTCTTAATATCGGGTGCAGTCTTTGCGATTGCTGCTGCATTATTATTGTGGTATTTGACGGGTGATGTGCGTACCCAAGTAGCGCAACGCAATCAAACCACTACCCCTGGAATCGTGCGTACCATCACCATTACGCCGCAATTTACTGCGCTTGCGACGCTGCCGGTGACAAGTACGATTGAAATTGTGCTTACCATTGAAACAACCGCAATTGCGCCTGCCGAAATGACTGCTATCCCCACTCGCCCCGAAGACGCATTACTACTGACCCCGGCAGATGGCGCGATGGTACCCGAAATGCCGACAGAAGTGCCCCCAGAAGCCCCTACCGAAGAGCCCCCGGCGTTTAACCCGACGGTAGCACTCGAAGAACCAACCATGATCCCCGAACCAACCTACGCTCCAATGGATACCGAAACGCCAGCCCCCACCGACATCCCACCACCCACTGATACCCCGGCACCCACTGATACTCCAGCGCCTACCAATACCGCAACCCCTGTGCCACGTCCGATTGAGGTGCTCAAAGGGAATGTGAGTTGGAGTGGCGAAAAAATCGTCAGCAAGGATGTGTTGGTGAGCGCTGGGTCGGTACTTACTATTGAGCCAGGGACGACGGTGCGCTTTGGCACGGGCATCTCGCTTTATGTGGATGGCAAATTACAAGCACTTGGCCGGGGTGATGCGCCGGTGCGCTTGACTGCTGCCCGCTTACCATGGGGTGGGGTGTTTGTGCGCCCCAATGGTGATGCATTGCTGGTATCGACGATTATTAGTAATGGTGGTGCGGCGGCGACAGTGCTGTATGCCGAGCAAGCCAATCTCACTATGCGCGATGTGACGATGAACAGCAATATTGGTCAGATTCGCCTCAGTGATGCGGTGACAACCATTCAACAAAGTGTGATTCGGGATAATTCGTTGGCGTACGGCTCGATGATTGATGCTTCGATTGATGCTGGTGGCAGTCTTACCATCGAAAACAGCCGGATTGGTCCCAATACCCAAGTCGAGGGCACTTCGGCGTTGGCATTGCTGGCGACGAATGCCCAAGGTACCGTCAATCTGACGTTGTCTGGTTCTGTATTTACGAGTAGTAGCGGCGCAAATGTATTGATTAATAGTGCGGCTCCGATTAATGGCAGCATGCAATGCAATGCCTTTGCCGATGGCACGATAGGGGTGCAGATTCGTAGTAGTTTGCCACAAGTGCCAGGAATTGGCTTTGCGTTGCGTAATAACGCCATCGAGCGCCATAGTGCCAAATATAGTACGGCCCGTGGTATGACTAGCGATGTGGCTGTGGATGCCAAAGAAAACTGGTGGAATAGTGCCAGTGGCCCCTATGATCCCCTGCGCTACCGGGCTGGTCGCGGTGAAGCAGTGGGGAGTACGGTGGTTGCTGACAAATGGCTAACGGTGCGCCCTGCGTGTGCCCCAATCCCATGAGTATTGCTACCCGCGTGACGGCAATTTTGCGCGATGGCGTGCAGCAACAAATCTTCCCTGGTGCGGTACTGACTGCGGCAACCCCCCGACAGCAGCTGACAGTGACTGCGGGTACGTATCGATATACCGACACCCAATCAGTTACGGCAGATTGTATCTATGATCTCGCTTCATTAACCAAAATCGTCACTACCACCGCCGCATTGGCGATGTGTAGCCAGGGCTGGTTATCACTTGACGCGACAGTGACGCAGTTTTTGCCACAAAGTAATGCCAAAGGGGTCACGATTCGTCATTTGTTGACGCATACGTCTGGTCTTGACATTCGCTTGTCAACCACTGCCCAGGCTGGTGCACCCGCCTTGTGGCAGGCAGTGCATGCCTGTGTTCCGGTACGTGTACCAGGCAGTGTAGTGGCGTATGCCAATGTCAATACCCTCATCCTGGGACGAGTGCTAGAAGTCATCACCTACCAATCACTGGCCCAGATTTTGATGCAATACGTCTTGCACCCGGCTGCGATGCACCAAACGTGGTTTAATCCCTCTTGTGCGTTGCTCGCACGGATCCCACCAAGTGAAGTCGATAGCGTGCGTGGCGAAGTGCATGGCATTGTCCACGACGAAAGCACGGCGGTGCTGGGTGGCGTAGCAGGGCATGCAGGTTTGTTTGGGACGGCCGCTGATATGCTCCGCTTTGGGCAGGCGTGGCTCGCCACCCTCGCTGGGGATGGTCCGTGGAGGATTGATGTGGCACTGGCCCAACAGGCGATCCAAAACCAGAGCCCGAGCGGTCAGCTGGGCGTTGGTTTGGGGTGGATGTTGGCACGCGACAACTTTATGCCGCCGGCTGTCATTACCGCAATGGCCGCGCATACCGGATTTACTGGACCGGTGGTGGTGATTGTGCCTGAGCGCCAGTTGGTGTGGGCGTTGCTAAGTAATCGCACTTGGCCGAAACGCACACCTCCGCGGCATCATACAGTGACACGTTTGGTAGCAGAAGCTTTACTCGATCTCTAATCGATAGTGTGATTTACTGATACGGTAATCGCCCTGCAACTGCGGGGCGATTTTTTGTGGTCAAATAGGGTTATTGTGGCATACTACGGCGTTGGTTTGGGGTTTGTCGGCTTGGTTGGTTTAGGATTATTGCCGTTGCCAGCACCATTGCCGTTGGACGGTTGGGTGGGCTGGGGATTACCATTACCACCACCATTGCCGTTGGCA
>DBCF01000205.1:0-2132 GCA_002292925.1 Roseiflexaceae bacterium UBA965
CTTGTAAGCGATACAAATCTTTGATTGATGCCCGTGATGACATGAAATTGCGTTTCGAACTATTTTTGAAGTCTTCGTTGCTACTATAGTCTTGCATTTCACCAGCGAGTTGCTCGTAGATGTCGAATTTGGCATAAATCCGACTACGGTGACGCATTTGCCGTACAAACGTACTCGCTTCGTCATAGCGACGTTCGCGTTTGAGGCGATTGGCTTCGCTCCGTACCCATGCCAAGTCGATCAACATGGCCTCTTGCTCGAGTTCGGTATCGACAGGGTATTTGGCGACCACCTCTGCGAGGGCAATATGGATGTCGACATCACATGTCGTCGCAATGGCTTGTTCGTTGCTATCAATCCCACTCATCGTGGCGGTGATATGGCGAGTGCCGAGGGCGGCATCGGGCTGGGGAATGAGGCGCAAATAGACGTTGCGTTGCTCGAGCACAACCATTGCCCCTACTTCGATGATGAGTTGGCTATCGGTGCGCTGATGCGGCAATTTCCCAACGACCTCGACGGTAAATCCCGTCGGAATAGGAATGGTGATGGTGACATTGCGCATTGATACCGCAAACAACTCTTGTAATTCGTCACTGAAATACTTGTCAATGTCGACAGATTGCTCGATGAATTGATGATTGCCACGCCCTTGTGTGGCAATACTCGTGAGCAAGTCTTCGTTGTAGCCACCACCAAGCCCGTAGGTACTGGTACTAATCCCCCGACTGTGGTAATTGCTGGCAAGGGCGCCGAGCTCGGCTTCGCTGGTTATCCCCACATTGGCCTGCCCGTCGGTGAGTAATACCGCCCGGCTCACATAGCCGTTGCGGGCATGATGGGTAAGCAACGTGTCGGCTGCCAGTTGCCAGCCCCCCGACAGGTTGGTGCTCCCACCAGACCGTACCACCCCTAACGCGGTGCTAATCAGCGTGCGTTGGGCCGGCGTGACATAATTCCCGTCGGCCAATAAACTGACCTTATCATCAAATGTGACAATCGTACAGCGGTCTTCGCTGGTCAAACGACCGACGATCCGCTGACAGGCTGCTACGGCATCTGCCAGTTTTTGACCACCCATCGAGCCACTGCGGTCAATCACCAACCCGATATTGAGGGGCATGCGCGGACGTTGCGTCTGGGTTAATTCGGGGGCCAACAAGGTCAACCGCATAATGATTTCGTTCATCCGACCTTGTTCATCGCGCCCCAATTCGACATAATTTCGATTCACGTTTACTGTCATCTTTGGCATGGGATCGAGCTCCTTTTGAATGATAATTTTGTTGACGATTCTATGTACACATGACATTCCGAAATCCACTGAACTTTTCGTTGATTTTGTCGTCTTGTGTTACATCACAACGTAACTATAACAGTGAATGGTGTGATTGTCAAATCAAAAAAGCACATAAACGCCCTATTGCGTTTATAACGTGATTGTGGTATAGTGTTTATAACGTAACACGGCACGAATGATGTGACCGTGATATTTTATCTCGTAGGGCATAAGAAAGGATTGTGCTACAAAAAATGTAAACCAAATAAGCTTATTCGCTGGTCGGATTCTGTTGGTTTTGATGCGACATATGTGCAACAACGAGGAGGAGAAACGATGCAATTACCCGTAGGATACCTACTGCTTCGGATGGGGATCGCGCAACAGTCATTGATTGCGGTACGCAATGAAATCATGCAAGTCTGTGCGCAAATGCCCGTTGATGGAACCAATGTTGTTGCACTCGAGCAAATCTTGGTGATGTGCGAAACAACCCTTGCGAGCTTAGACCGTACCCATGTGCGCCTCACTGCGTGGAATCAAATCTACCCCAATCATGCTGGTACGCTCACTTCCGATCATTTGAAATTCGATGATGACAATTGGGTGCCGATCAATAATGATGATGTGCTCAATCTCAGTGATGACATGCTGGATCTCGATGATGATGATGATGATGGGTTAGACCTCAATGATGACGATCTCTACCGTGACCCCGAAGACAAACAGCATGAATATACGCAAGACGAATGTGATGGCTATTTTTTGCCGTTGTCATTTACCCAAGATAATCTCCCAGTGATCGATAATTCTTTGACGGATCATGAGTTTGCCTTGTTGTTTGGGCTAGTGC
>DBCF01000205.1:2214-15790 GCA_002292925.1 Roseiflexaceae bacterium UBA965
ATGCCCCCCAATTCACCTACACCGCCACATACCGCTACCCCCAGCGACACCTACCCTGACCCCGACCCCGACTACAACGTCCCCGGTAGTCTCTAACACAAATCCCCCCATGCACCGTATGGTGCGTGGGGGGATTTGTGTGCGCTGGGCATATTAGGGGCGACGGCGTACCATCGCACTGAGTCGACGCAAATCACCACTATCGAGGTGACGATCATCGCGGAAGTGGATTTCGATGCCGTCATCGATTACCACACGGTGCCAGCGCCGCTCGCTGGTTTCGGTTTGGATTACTTCTTCTGCATCTGGCTCATCATAAAGAGCCACGTTACCACTACTAATCACGCGGTCGACTTTGTGGCTCGCTTCGATTTCTTGCAAACTAGTGTTGGCAACAATCGCGGCAACAGGTTGCGGTACACTCGCTACCAATTCTCGTAGCTCATCATCCCCGAGCCCGGCTAACCGTGCCCGGATTACCCGTAATGGCAAATACCCAGCCTTGAGGTGGGCAGCTGCTTGGAGTTGCAACAAATGCCGCTCGGTGTAGCGTGGCATCCGTACTTTGTCGACTGGTGCATCAATCAACCCTTCGTCAGTATAGTAACGAATGGTGCGCTGTGTGACACCTGCACGGTCTGCGAGTTGGCGAATAGTCATTATTTGACGGTTCATGGACTTCTACTTTGTACGAAATATAGATAAACTCATGTAATCCTACCATTAGCATAGACATTCGTCAATATCTGTAGATAATAATTTGATAATAAAAAAAGAAAGGTCGAAATGATTGAATTAATCGATTTACTGACAAATATGCACAATTACTCATAGATAACGACTATTAAACCATAAATTTAATCATATTTACACAATTTTTGTACAATTACTACTTACATAATGTTTGTTTTTATACATAAAATAAATTTAGGAGTGAATACGACGCAGTCACTACGTCTGTACCGTACGTCGCTGATGCGCCGATGCCCTCCACGTGTATTGTGCACAATACACGTGGAGGTATGCAACGTATACGAGGAAGACGCAGCATGCTGCATCTTCCTCGTATGACTGACACTATTGACTTCCTACTTCACTTCAAACTTCCTACTTCAAACTTCCTACTTCATTTTTCGGGAGCGAGCGATCAGATGCGGCGCACAACAGGCATTGCTTTACGGAAGTCGGTGACCACTACGGCATCGTGTACGCTGATGACATCGTCGGCAATGGCCGCCCATTCGATGCCGTTAACACGGATGCGGATCTGGTTGTTTTCGCCGACGGCAATACAGACACCGTGCTTGCCGATGAGCTGGTTTTGCATGTCATTGATGGCATTTGTCGGCATATTCATGCGAGCATATATCCGACTGCCGCCTACTGCGGAGAGTACCGTCGCCACCGCAAACACTAACAACAACCAGACATCGAGGCTCGGCAGCGCAAAGGCAATCACCGCCGTAAAGAGGGCGGCAATGCCGATCCAGAGGGCATACACACCCGGCAAAAAAAGTTCAATGAGCAATAGTGCCATTCCGAGAATGGCCCACATATAGCCATTGTGTAACATTATTTTTTGTCCGAGCTCTTCATCATTTCGGTAATTGCCGTCATCGTGCCGGCCAAATTACTGAATTCTGTGGGGACGACAATCATGCGGGCAGCTGGGGATTCACCGAGTTTTTGCAAGGCATCGACATAGCGTTGGGCCACGAAGTATTGCAAGGCGGCTTCGGGATTACCCACCGAGGTTACCAACAAGCGGGTCGCTTCGGCTTCGGCGCCTGCGAGGCGTTCACGGCCTTCTGCTTGGCGTTTGGCGGCTTCGAGATCACCTTCGGCTTCGAGGATTTTGGATTGCTTGAGCCCCTCGGCGCGCAGGATTTCGGATTGGCGCGTTCCTTCGGCGGTAAGGATTTGGGCGCGCTTTTCGCGGTCGGCGGTCAACTGGCGTGCCATAGCCCGGGTAATGTCTTCGGGTGGCAACACGTCTTTGATATCGACACGGGTGACTTTGGTGCCCCAGGTTTGGGTGGCATGATCGACAGCGGCCAGCAAGTGGTTGTTGATTTGGTCACGCTTGGACAATACTTCGTCGAGCTCCATGCTACCCAAGGCGGTACGCAGATTGGTCAACGCCAAATTGATGATGGATGCTTGCAGATTGTAGACTTGGTAGGCAGCCAAGCTGGTGTCGTAGACCTGATAAAACAACACGCCGTCGACGCGCACGGTGGCGTTGTCACGGGTGATGACGATTTGTGAGGGGATGTCGAGCACTTGTTCTTGGACATTGACGCGCCGACCAACTCGATCAATAAACGGGATGACGATGCTCATACCGGGCTTGATTACCATGCGGAAGCGCCCCAAGCGCTCGATGGTCCATTCGTAGCCTTGGGGGACGATTTTGATGCCGGTAATAACTGCGGTACCGGCGAGTAAGACCAGTAAAACCAAACAGAGAAAAATTTCCACGAGACACCTCTTTTACGTAACGACGATAAACAAGCCTAAGACGCCTATTAGTGTCGCACTGTTGCATCGGTTATTTACCGTAGCGTGTTATCGGACGGTCAAGTCGCAGACAAATTGATGGAGCAAACGCGCTGGTGTGCTAAATTCTGAGGCAGTTACTGTGTGTGGCTGCGGATTGTTGGCGAGGCGGTACTGGCGACTCATGGCTTGACCACTAAAGGCCTTAGCGAGGAATTCACGGAGCTGATTCCACGCTTTTTGTTGATTGCCGCCCTTGTTGATTTCGGCGATGCTTTGCACAAAGGCATGCGGTTCACCCGCATAGGTGGTGACTTGGTTGGGGATGCCGGCGGCGATTAACCCTGCTTCAAAGGCGTCGACTTCGGTTTGGGGAATCATCGTATCTGCCCCCCCAAATACACCCAGTACGGGGCCTTGGATTTTTTTGAGTTCGGCGGGGTCGCTGATGACTGACCCATAAAAAATAGCGGTAGCGACGATTGCAGGCGTATTGACGCTATAGCGCAAGGCCGTACCACCCCCAAAACAAAAGCCCATGATGGCGATTTGGTTGCGATTGGCGTCGGGCTGATTATTGATCCACTGCAAGACGGCATCGAGGTCACCATCGATTTGTGTCGTAGGTGTGTTGGAGACTTGCCAAATGGCCGTGGGGAACCAACTGGTGGTGTTGCCCCGGAAGAGATTGGGCGCTACCACGATATAGCCATCTTTGGCGAGGGCATCGGCTTTGCCGGCAATCTCTGCTTTGAGCCCCCACCACTCATGCACCATGATGACCACCGGGAATGGACCTGTGCCACTCGGACGAGCTACATAGGCCCGGATGGCAGGTTCGTTGCCATTGGGAATGACGGTGTTGGTGATGCCATCGAGGCGATTGACGCCCATGCCACGATCAATGATGACCGAAGCGGCAATCACGACCATGAAGCCTACCAGAATGCCGAGAATCCAAGAGATGATTTTGATAGCTTTTTTCATCTGTTACTCCTTATAAAAAATTATGTTGGTGACGGAGGTGAATCGCCATGGTGCGGTGTTTTAGGGTGTCACGGCAATAATGGTGATATCGCTCCCATTATTTTGGTTAGACCCAAAAAACACCCGAATCGTGGCGTGATTGGATGACGCATCCATGACAATTGGTGTAGCGTGGGTATCGAGTGTGGTAGTTTGCCAGCCGTTACTCCTTAGTGTATCACGCAATTCGGTAGCACTCTGTGCGGGGAGCTGAGTGCTTTCGGCTAATAAGGCGCCACCATACATGCGCCGATTCGTCCAGGTCGGTGGGAGCGTGAGGGAATCAAGGACCACATCGTTGCAGGGCTGGGTTGGAATGGTAAGGGTGGGTGCGGGGATACGTTGATAATCCCACGAAATGTCGCCACTAATCACTTCACCACCCGGGATGAATATTTTGCCGGTGCCATGCCCGGTGGCCGATTGAATCGCCCCAGTCGCATCAGGAATCGCACTGGCAGCCCAAGATTGCCAAAGCGGGGCTCCGTTTTTACTAAAGAGTTGGTTATCACTTCTCACAAAACCAGGCAGTGGACCGAGTATGTCACGCATAGAAATCATCGGCAATACCCCAGCATCACGGCGACAATCATCCGCAATCAACCAGCGTTCAGTGCCTTGGGTGGCGAGATTGATATGACCTGCAAAAGGACGGAGCCAATTGGGGGTCAGTTGATCGGTGATGCTGATGTCTTGTAGTTGACCGATGGGGGTGTTGGTCGTGATAATCGTGAGGGTGCCATCGCGAGGGGTACCTGATTCGTCGTAGGCATTGCGGGTGGTAATTGCGAGGGTATAACGAAAGTTTGGGGCGTCGTCGCGTAATACAATTTGTTGGCCACTGGGGGGTGTGGTGCTACAACTACAGAGCCACACCACCCAGCTGATGACGATGAGCAAATTGCGCAGCGGCGCGTTATACATCGTCGTGCATCCATTTGGTCATATAGATGATGTCGTCAAAGCCAAAGCCGTTGGCTTGGTAAAACGGGATGACCTTTTGGTTGGGGCCAGTGATGAGCAGATTGATTTTTTCGCAGCCTTGGGCCTTGAGGCGAGCGGTGATGGTGGTGATGAGCAGACGTCCCAAGCCTTGGCCTTGGTAGTCGGGGTGGATGGCGAGGTGATTGATCCAGCCGCGCCGGCCGTCATCACTCCCTAGCACTGATCCGATGATGGTGCCGTCTAGTGCACACAGTGCCAGTGCCAAATTCCCCGATACGCCGATATGGCGGCGAAGCCCGGTAATCGTGTCGGTGGGACTGATTTTGAGGCCTGCCAAGCGCCAGAGTGCGATTAATGGTGACAAATCGCTGAGGGTGATGGGGCGTAGCGTCATGCCGTTGGCAAGCAATTCGAAGCGCCGTTGGGTCTCATAGACGCCCACTACTTGGAGCCAATGTGGCTGATCGTGGGGGTTGGTACGGATGTCCATGCCGGCGGACCGCATCACTCCTTGCGAGGCGATGTTGTCGTGTTCGGTGGTGGCAATGATGCGCCGCAGCCCGAGTGAGCCAACGGCATAGTCGATCATCATGCGAGCGGCCTCGCTGGCATAACCTTGGCGCCGGTGTGTGGGAATGATGGTCCAAAACAAACCGACCTCGGCCTGACTATAGCCGTCGTTGTGCCCAATCCCTACGAGGCCAAATTGATCGACACACGGCACAAAGCCGATGGCACCGATGACTTGTTGGCTAGCGGTATCGACGATGGCACGCTCGCCGTAGGGGGGCTGGTCGAGGTTGGCGAGTTGCTGTGCGTTGGCGATGATATAGTCGAGCCATGCTTGGCGTTTGCCGATTGCCTCTGGTGTGGTGGCTGTACGGTCGCTGTAGCCGATGTCAAACACGGCGACCGCCGCATCGAGATCGCTGGCAGTAAAGGTACGGATGGTCAGGCGTGACGAGGTAAGCGGTGGCATCACACGCATGTGGGGGTCCTCCTTGGCGTGGGGGCAGTGTTAGGCCATCACCTTGGCCACTTGGCCGAGGGCCACCAGCCCAGGGTGATCGGCGGTGCTGGGGGCTTCGTCGAGTGACTGCACGAAGCAGGCCACCACGATGTGACTGCCGTCGGGGCGGGTGATGATGCCACAATCGTTGCGCAAATCATCGTCACTGCCGGTTTTGCCGGCATAGTGCCAGTCACGGGGGAGTCCACGGGGAAGCCCTGCGCGGTCTTGCAGTCCAGCGAGGGTCTCGCGGATGAAATGATTGGTTGTACTGTTGCCGATTTCGCCCCGTACAATGGCGGTGAGCAACTGCACGATATCGCGGGGGCTGGTTACGCCCAGTCCCCAGGGCAGACAGTCAGGGGTGTTGGGGGCAAAGACTTTGCGGTTGAGGCGAGTCTGGGTTAACCCGAGTGATTGAATGCGTTGATTGATGGCATCGATTCCCAGCAAATCAATCAATAGATTGGTTGCCGTATTGTCAGAAATAACCATCATTAATACGGCTAAATCACGCAGGGTGGGTTGTAAGCCGGCGTTCATGAGTTTGATGACACCTGCACCAGGGGTATGGTCGCTGTCACTGAGGGTGAGGCGTTGATCCCACGACAGCGCACCACTTTCGACCAACAAGGCCACATGCACAAAAATGGGCAATTTGATGACGCTGGCTGTTTTGACTTGGCGTTCGGCGTTGTAGCCGGTGGCGGGCATGCCATCGAGCGGTTGCCAGAGTAACGAGATGGCCGCTCTGTGGAGCGCTTCGATCGAGCGAATCGTTGGCATCGGTTCCCCCCTTTTACAATAGCGAAACGGATGTGGCACAGTACGCGATGGCGCGCTGTGCCACATCCGTCTGGCAATTAATACGAACGGGCAAATACGACAAAGGTTTTGGCGGGGCGTCCGGTATAGATGCAGGTGCCGCCACCTTGGGGTTGGTCAATGGGGATACAGCGAATGGTGGCGCGGGTTTCGTCTTGGATGCGTTTTTCATCTTCGTTCGAGCCATCCCACCAGCAATAAGCAAAGCCAGTTTCGATTTGGGCTTTGAGTTCGTCATAGCTAGTGACGGTTTTGCTTCGTTCGGCCCGGAAGGCCAAGGCACGTTCGTAGAGCGCCGTTTGGATTTCGTCAAGCAAGGTGACGATGCGCTCGGTCAGGCCTTCTTGCGTCACAAAGCTTTTGCCGTCACGGCCTGGGATGTCGCGGCGGGCTAGGGCGACGGTGCCTTTGTCGACATCTTTGGGGCCGACTTCGATGCGCACGGGCACCCCTTTGACTTCCCATTCGTTGAATTTGAAGCCCGGCGAGAGGTGTTCGCGCTCGTCGATTTTGAAGCGTAGCTTCCCCTTCCAGCCGGTGGTGATGCGTTTGACAGCCTCCATGACAACGGCTTTTTCGGCGTCGTTTTTGAAAATAGGCACAACCACCACTTGGACGGGGGCGAGGCGGGGTGGCACGATTAGGCCGTCATCGTCGCTATGGGCCATGATGAGGGCGCCGATGAGGCGGGTGCTGACGCCCCAGCTGGTGGTCCAGGCGTGTTGGACGGTGTTGTTGTGGTCGGTATAGGTGATGTCAAAGGCCTTGGCGAAGTTTTGGCCAAGGTTGTGTGACGTGCCTGCTTGCAGGGCGCGACCATCTTGCATCATGGCTTCGATGCAGTACGAGCGGAGGGCTCCGGGGAACTTTTCTTTTTCGGTTTTGAGACCACGGATGACAGGCACGGCCATCTCTTTTTCGACAAAGTCGGCATAGACGTCGTGCAGAATCATCAGGGTTTCGGCTTCGGCTTCGGCTTCACTGGCGTGGACGGTATGCCCTTCTTGCCAGAGGAATTCGGCGGTGCGCAAAAACGGGCGGGTGCGCATTTCCCAGCGCATGACGTTGGCCCATTGATTGATGAGGATAGGCAAATCGCGGTAACTGCGCACCCATTTGGCATAAAAGTAGCCAATGATGGTTTCGGAGGTGGGGCGAATCACATAGGGTTCGGTCAGCTTTTCGCCACCGGCATGGGTGACTTCGGCCACTTCTGGGGCAAAGCCCTCGACATGCTCGGCTTCTTTCATCAAGAAGCTTTTGGGGATGAGCAAGGGGAAGTAGGCGTTGACGTGGCCGGTTTCTTTGATGCGGGCATCGAGGCCAGCTTGGATGTGTTCCCATACGGCATAGCCGGTCGGTTTGAAGACGATACAACCGCGGACGACTTCGGCGTAATCGGCTAAATCGGCTTCACGTACGATATCGAGGTACCATTGGGCATAATCCTTGGCACGAGCGGTAATTCCTTCTTTGGCCATGAGTGTGCTGTCCTTCGTAAAAAATTGTTGTTGATATTGTAACACTTGTGGTGGCACCACAGAAATGCAATTACAATGACGATAGATACAGAGATAAGTGAAAGGGAAATAGCGATGACCACGCCATTTGTGTTGCCGTTATGGCCTGCGGGGACGATTGCCGTACCGGCGGATGCTTTGCCCGAAAAAGAGTTTGTGGGCGTATCGCAAGTCGGCACGCCGTTTGGGCAGGTGCGTAACGTCACTACCCCCAGCATCATCGTTTATTTGCCAGACCCGGCGATTGCCACGGGGACGGCGGTGGTGGTTTGCCCAGGGGGTGGCTATCATATTTTGGCCATTGATCACGAAGGGCACGATGTGGCGCGCTGGCTCAATGCTCGTGGGATTGCGGCGATTATTTTGAAGTATCGCTTGTTGCCTACCCCCGCCGATGACGAGGAGCATGCCGCCTACCTGAGTGCCAAGCTGTCAGATCCCCAAGAAATGCGGCGCTTGGCGGCGGCCCACGACCCGGCCATGCGGTCCGATGCCCTCGAGGCGATTCGGGTGGTACGGCGCAATGCTATCGCCTGGCGGATTAATGCACAACGGGTGGGGATTATGGGCTTTTCGGCGGGTGGGCATGTCACCACCACGGCGATGTTGCACTATACGTCCGATAGTCGCCCCAACTTTGCGGCGCCGATTTATCCGGTCTGGTTCGAAGCAATCAACCCGCCCGCCGATGCGCCCCCCCTGTTTATCGCCCTCGCCAACGATGATGAATTCGGCGCCATTATTTTGGACAGTGTGGCGAATCTCACCAAGGCCTGGCAAGTGGCGCAGGTACCCGTCGAAGTGCATGCCTATGCCGGTGGTGGGCATGGTTTTGGCATGATGACCCGCCATCTGCCTTGTGATTATTGGATTGATCGTTGGTATGAATGGCTGGTGTCACAAGGCTTCCAGCCAGCCTAGGAGTGGTGCCGATGCGTCGTCGTCAATTATTTCAATTAGCTGGTGCCACGCTGGTGGCGGCCTGTGGTGTGCTGCCCGTAGCCCCTATCACGCTACAAATCGTGACAGCACCGCCCTATACGCAACACACCATCCTCGAGGTCGCATTGACGCTGCGTGAGCCGATGGCCGCCAATTACGACGTCGTGGCGACGGATCTCTGGGTCGAGGCGCAGTGTGGCACTACCCGGCTCCGGGTGCCAGCGTTTTGGTATCAAGATTTTGATCCACAAACGCTGGCACCCACCGGCACCCCAGGCTGGCGCGCCCGTTGTTTTTTGACCACAAATGGTGATTGGCAATTGATTGCGCGGCATGGTACAGACCAAAGTGCGCCACTCGTGGTGTCCGTGGCGGTCGCGACCGATAAGACTGGCATGGTACAGATCGATGGCAACGGCTTTGCCTATGCCGATGGGTCGCCGTTTGTGCCAATCGGGGTCAATCTGGGTTGGGCGACCGGCCAAGGGGCTCAGGTCATCAGCGACTATACCCGCTGGCTGACGCAACTGGCCGATAATGGGGGCAATGCCAGCCGGATTTGGATGGCGTCGTGGTCGTTTGGGCTCGAGTGGCGCGATACACCCCTCGGCGATTACACCAATCGACTGCGCCAGGCCTGGTTGCTCGATCAGGTGCTCGCATTGGCAGCCGCTCGCGGGGTGCGGGTAATGTTGTCACTACTCAATCATGGCGCCTTTAGCACGACCACGAACCCCGAATGGGACGCCAATCCCTATAACCAGGCCAACGGCGGCCCATTGACTGACCCGGCCCAATTTGTGACTGATGCCACGGCGCGCCGTTGGTTTGCCCAACGAGTGCGTTATATTGGGGCGCGCTATGCGGCCTCGCCGGCGGTATGGTGCTGGGAATGGTGGAACGAAATCAACTGGACGCCTATCCAAGAGCGCGATTTGGCGCCGTGGTTGGGCGAAATGCAGGCAGTCATGCACGAGGTCGACCCCTATACCCACCCCATCACCAGTAGTTGGGCCAGTGTGAGTGCGACAAGTTTGTGGGATGCGCCCACGCTGGCGATGATGCAACACCACCTCTATAGCAGTGATGATGTGGTGCGCAGTCTCAACACCGCCCAGATCCCGATCCGCGCATTGCTGGCGCAAAAACCGCTGTTGCTCAGTGAAGTGGGCCTCGATGCGGGTGGTGCCAACGCTCCAGACGGGGTGGAATATGTGCATTTACATAATACGGTGTGGGCGCCGCTGATGATGGGTTATGCCGGCACCGGGATGTATTGGTGGTGGGATAGTTGGCTTGACCCACAGCAGCATTGGACGGTCTTTGCGGGTATCAAGGAATTTGTGGCGGGCATACGCATGGCAGGGATGCGGCGTAGCGCTCCCAAATGTAGCGACAATGCGATTGCTCGGGGTATCTATGACGACACCCAGGCCTTGATTTGGGTGCGCCATGCCCACTATACCGCGCAAAAAGCAATGCAGGCGTACATGCAAACGTCCCAGCCCCCCGCAGATTGGCACTATGCGCCAACCGCCTTGCCGTGGCAAACGCTGACGATTAAAGGGTTGCAGGATGGCCAGTATGCCGTGACGTGGTTCGATCCGCAGATGGCAATATGGGGGGCGACGGCGGCAACGACCGTGGCGAATGGGACTACCCAAATCGATGTACCGCCATTGACCATTGATATGGCGGTGCGCATCGTGCGGCAGTAAATTTTTGCAACATCACACCGTTGATGAGCGTATGATGAACGTTATTATGCAGAAAAAAGGAACCTACAATGGCGACGATTGATCAGACACATCTGATTGAATACCTTGACGACATGACGAGCCGCTTGGGCGTGACCTTTGCGGCGGTATCGGTGTTGACCGAAGCCGGTTTTGACGAAGAAAATTGTACTGTCACGGCACGTGGTGAATTACGGGCGGTAAGTGGCAACGAAATCAATCGCAATGTGCAAATCGTGGTATCCGTCTATGACACGCAAAAACGGGTGATTGGTACGAGTAGTACCACGGTCAATGCCGATGAGTTTTATCGATTTGATACCTTTGAAGTAGGGGTGTCAGTGCCACTGGCGGCCAGCAATGTCGAGGTCGTGCGGATTTATACCAAAAAATGGTAAGTGTACGGGTGAGGAGAAACCAATGATGCCAACCACCGAATATGCCTTGATTTTGTTCGGAGCAATTACCGGCGTGGCCTTGAGTGCCGCCGTGGGGTTTCGGATTTTTGTGCCGTTTTTGGTGACTGGCATCGCCGTCAAGTTGGGTGTATTGCAGGTTGCCCCAGATTTTGCCTGGTTGGCGAGTTGGCCGGCCTTGGCGGTGTTTGCGGTGGCGAGTATCACCGAAGTGCTGGCCTACTACATCCCCGTGGTCGACCATGCCTTGGACGTGATTGGTTCGCCGGCGGCGGTGATTGCCGGCACGTTGTTGACCGCCTCGATGGTGGTAGGTATGGACGAATGGTTGCGCTGGTCGCTGGCGATTATTGCCGGCGGCGGGATTGCCGGCTCGTTGCATGTCGGAAAATCGCTGGTGCGGGGTGTATCGACTGCCACGACTGCTGGGCTCGGCAATCCGATTATGGCCACCGGTGAAATATTTGGGTCGCTGACGACCTCCATCCTCGCCTTGATTGTGCCCGTCGCCATGGCGGCGATTGCCGGGATATCGTTGATTGTGGTGCTGTGGTTGCTGGTGCGCCGCCGCCAACGCCAACGGCAAGTGTTGGCATGAGCACGCACCGCTTGTATCTGCACGACGACCAATGTGTGGCCACCACTGCGACAGTGCAGGCGGTTGCAGATGGGGCGTTTACGGTTGATCAGAGTCCCTTTTTTGTGGGGGGTGGTGGTCAACCCTGTGACGTTGGTACCGTAGATGGCGTAGTAATTAGCGGTGTATCAGTAGACTCCGATGATTGGGTGTGGCACCAGAGCGTTGCGGCGCTGACTGTCGGCCAACAAGTCGAATTGTTGGTCGATGCCCCGCGGCGGGCCATATTGTCGCGCTATCATACCGCCTTGCACGTGCTCAACACTTTGGCGATGGCGCATTACCAAGCCTGGATTACCGGCGCGCAGATGACCACTGACTATGCCCGTATCGACTTTGCCATGCCGTGGCTCGACCCGGTGGTGCTGGCCGACCTCGAGTTGCGTATGAACGAGGCTCTGGCGGCTAATCATGCTGTGCGGACCTATACCATGTCCCCCGAGGAATTCGCCCAGCGCCCCGATTTGATTCGCACCTTGAATGTCAAACCACCCGTGTACCACGGGGTGGTGCGGATTGTCGAAATTGTCGGCTTTGATGGCCAAGCCTGTGGTGGCACCCATGTGCGCCATACCCACGAGGTGGGCGCCTGTACGATTTTTAAAAGCGAAAATAAAGGCAAACAAAACAAACGCCTCTACGTGCGCTTTGCGGATTAGTTCCGTATAATGGCGTGATTGCATGTCTAATAGGGGCGAATAAACGGCGAATAAATTCGCCTCCATTCGCCCGTACGGGATGTGGCCGGGTGCAAAGTGCGCGTAGGGGCGAATAAACGGCGAATAAATTCGCCTCAATTCGCCCGTACGGGATGTGAATGGCGAATAAATTCGCCTCCATTCGCCCGTACTGGTGACGCCCAATATCGTGGCGAATAATACGGTCTCTCAGATAGAAAGAACCACACAATGGAATACACCAAATTAGGCAACACCGGCATGGACGTATCGCGGATTTGTTTGGGGTGCATGGGCTTTGGCGATGCCGACGGCTGGATCCACAAATGGGCGCTCAACGAAGCAGACAGTCGCCCCATCATCAAAAAAGCCTTGGATTTGGGGATTAACTTCTTTGATACGGCCAACATTTATTCGATTGGCAAAAGCGAAGAATTTGTCGGTCGGGCCTTGAATGAGTATGCCAATCGCGACGAAATCGTGGTGGCCACCAAAATTCACGGCAAAATGCATCAAGGCCCCAACGGGGGCGGCTTGTCACGCAAGGCGATTTTGAGCGAAATCGACAAAAGTCTGACCCGGCTGGGGATGGACTACGTCGACCTCTACATCATCCATCGCTGGGACTATAGCACCCCCATCGAAGAGACGATGGAAGCCTTGAACGACGTGGTACGCGCCGGCAAAACCCGCTATATTGGGGCGAGTGCGATGTATGCTTGGCAATTCCAGAAAGCGTTGTTTACTTCGGAAAAACATGGTTGGGCGCGCTTTGTGTCGATGCAAAACCACCTCAACTTGATTTATCGTGAAGAAGAGCGCGAAATGATGCCGTTGTGTCGTGACGCCAAAATCGCGGTGACTCCGTACAGCCCGTTGGCGGCGGGGCGCTTGACCCGTGATTGGTCGGCAGAGAGTTCGCTCCGAGCCCAGACCGACCAGACCGCCAAAAGCAAATACGATTCGACTGCCGACGCCGACAAATTGATTGTCGAGCGGGTCGCGGAACTGGCCACCAAATACGCCGTGTCTCGCACGCATATTGCCTTGGCGTGGTTGTTGCACAAGCAACCAGTGGTTGCCCCGATTATCGGTGCCACCAAAATCGCCCATCTCGATGAGGCGGTAGCGGCCTTGCACGTGAAGCTGACCAGTGCCGATATGGACTACCTCGAAGAGCCCTATGTACCACACCGGGTGGTAGGCGCCATTTAATTCGACGGCGATGTACGCCGGCGTGGAGGTGATGCGATTCACCGCTGCGCCGGTTATTTTTTTGATGAAAAAGCGAGCAGGTGGGCGGTGAATGGGCGCACGGGAGGATGGGCGGATGGGCGGATGGGC
>DBCF01000008.1 GCA_002292925.1 Roseiflexaceae bacterium UBA965
TGCCAGTGTGGTGTTAATTTGACCGATTGGTAGGCGGTACCGGCATCCAACACCCCCGCGGCCCCTTCCATCAAGGCACCCAACATGGCCGATGCCCCCCAACCATCGGTCGGCAATGTATCTGGCCCCGAAATACCCGGCTGACCATTGGGGTAATACCACAAATATGAGCCCCCAAAGCGCTTAATCAGCACATCATAATGGCGCAAAATATCAAATCCAAATGATTCAGAGCCATACGTAAAGGCTCCACGGGCTAATTCACCACCCACCAACGGCATGATCCCACCATTGACGTACTCCCCAGGTTGCTCCCCTTTGCGCCCCGCCATGCCATAGGCATAAGCTGGGAAGGGTGGGTCAATACTGTACCACGGCAAAATAATCGTCGGATTAGCCAAGCCCCGTTGATAATAGGTCGCCAAAATAGCCTGTGCCGCCGCACCATCAATCACCCCACGATTCAAGGCATAGGCATTCGATATACTCAATTGCGTCGTAATATCAACCCCAGGAATCTGCTCAGTGGGGTCTTCGGGCACAAAATGCTGAAAAAACTGCCCGTTCCAGCTCAATTTAATCAAGCGCTTTTTGATGTCAGTAGCCTGGCTGCGATGGACACTGGCAGCCTGATTATCCCCGACCGCATCTTCCATCGTTGCCGTCATCCGCAAGGCCTGAATCAACCCGGTATTATCACCATGAAACGTGCCCCAAATAGTCTGGTCATCAATCCAATGCCGCGGCGCAGCGGCACCCGTAGTGGGATTTTTGGTCGTTGGTCCATACGCAAAATCCCACATGTCAATGGTATAGGGCCGGCGAATCAAGCCCCGTTGGGCATCCCAACGCACCGGATCACTCATGGTATACGCCAAGGCCCGTTGCACCGCCGGCAACATCTGACGCATCCAGGCGTCGTCGCCACTCATCTGCCAGGCGTCATAGACCCCCTGTGCAAACAAAAACTCCACATCAGCTTCGACTTCTTTGCGCCCTGACAGAACCCCCAACGCCGGCATGTCAATCCAATCAGGCAGACTGCCATCAGGGCGTTGGGCATCACGGAAGGCCTCGAGCAGGCTTTTGACATCAGGCTCAATATAACGAAATCCCCGCCCTTGGTAGACATGATCACGCAACCACAACAACGGGTTGTCGGGCGAACGATACCCTTGCACGCGGCGCCCATTCAGGTCATAACTCCGCACACTTTGTTGTAAAAACCCCACCGTCTGCGTAAATACATTGGTAAATACCGGGTCATCGGTCACCAATGTACTCTGAGGGTCGAGTGTATACGCCGGCGCCGTCAATATGGTCTTCTCAGCCTGACCAACCGTCAGTGTCGCCACACCGATCGCGCCTTTGGGCACCACCGTCAATACAGTTTGATCCGCTTGGGGAGTCACTGTTTGCGTAAATACCACAGTACCACTCGCATCAGTGATTTGCACGAGGAGCGCATCACGAACACCTGGCAACGTCAACGTAGTCGTCACCGGCACGAGTGGATGCACATCCCCGAGATGATCAACCTGGGGCACAATCGGCCGCGCTGTTGGCGTAGGCGGCACTGGTGCTCCTGCTGCCCCACACCCCCACAACCCTAACGCCACAACGACATATATGCTAGTGAACCACCACCTCATTGCCATTCCTCCATGGTCCAGCGCAACGTACCCAAGGGACCCGCATCGATGGTGACTTCGTCACCAGGCACAATCCACGGCGCCGCCACATCGCTCAGACTACACAATGCCCCACTACTAAACACCGTACCGGCGGCTACTGTCATCCCTTGGCTAGCCTGCGCAACCACATCGCCGATGGTGTAATGCACATCGCGGATGTTCATGCTGGCTCGCACCACGTCATTCACCAAAATCTGTATGGTAATCCGCATGCGCCCATCCCCCAACAAAAACTCATCGAGTTCGTCGACGGTGGTAAGCATCGGCCCCATCACAATCCCTGCTTGGCGTGACCACAAGCCATGCACGACGTCATCATCAGCCTTGTCACGGGCCACGATGTTGCCGAGCAGACACAACCCCAACACGGCATCGAGCGCATCTGCGGCATCGGCTTGATAGACGTCACGCCCAAGCACCCAGGCAATTTCACATTCGATATCACAGGCGGTGGTATCGGGGAAGGGAATCAGCGCGCGATCGCCATACATCACGGTGGCGGCCGCGGCCCACAACGGGGGCCGCTCATACCAGTACATCCCCAAATGCTCGCCGCGCCGTTGCATCATCCGCTCATAGGCTTGCACGTTTTGCACACTCCGCCACCATGCCGCCAACCCCGGGAAGGGCGCCAGTAGTTGCACGTCGTCGCGGCGCATCAACATTTCGACCCCACCAAACCAATAGGCCACGTCACTGCCGATTTGTTGGGCGGCCATCACTTCTTCGAGCAGACTAATCGTGGCCAGATTAATCGCATTATCGCCACCCCGAATGATATCGTGTAAGCTCAACGGTGCATCGGGACGGTCTTCGCTCAACAGCGCCATCCCCTCATAAATATCGATTATCCCCAACTCACTATAGATACCGGCGTGCGCCTGCATGCCTTCACGGCGAAAACTGACAAGTCGCATTGCAATTCCTTTTAATTATGAGACACCGCACTACCATGCAAATTTCGCACCATTCACGATGTATATCGTTATCATAACGTGAATTCAAAATGATTGTTTGCTGCCATCAGCGGCGTACCGAACAAACAAACGAGCACCTCAAGTGGTAATGGAGCAGGGTGACGTGGCAATTACTTACGGGTGGTGCAAGTGGTTTCGGCAGTAGGTATTGGTTGCACCAACCTATTTTTGCCGTTATTGCGCCAAATTACCACAAACAATTTCTTATCATTGACCGACCCAATAACATTATGTTATACTATACAACATAGTAATACCGTAATACCAACATAATCAAGTAATACTGGGGATTGGAGAAGACGAATGGCAGACGCAAAAGAGATTCTGCAGCTTGGCATAGAAGCGGCCCGCGATGGCAATCGTGAAGAAGCCCGCAATTTATTTGCCTTGTTGACCAAACAAGATCCCACCAACATTCAAGCCTGGCTATGGCTCGCCGGTGTATCTGACAATGCCAGTCAACGCCGCAACGCCCTCGAGCGTGCCCTGCAAATTGACCCCCAAAACGAAATGGCCTTACGCGGTCTACGCGCCTTGAGTGGCAAT
>DBCF01000098.1:0-727 GCA_002292925.1 Roseiflexaceae bacterium UBA965
TACCACCACTCGATTTTTTATATTCAAGAGTATGTGGCCAAGCCCAATATGCGCGACATCCGGGCGTTTGTGATTGGTGACGAATGTATCGGTGCGATTTATCGCACCAGCCCCCACTGGATTACCAATACCGCCCGTGGCGGCCAAGCCACGGTCTGCCCCATCACCCCTGCCATTGCCGACATTTGTATCGCCGCCGCCCAAGCCGTGGGTGGTGGGGTGGTGGCGATTGATTTGCTCGAAAGTAGCGACGGGCAGATTTTGGTGAATGAAGTCAACTACACCATGGAGTTCCGCAATAGTATCACCCCTACTGGCGTCAATATCCCCGGCCGCATCGTGGAATACACCATCGATGTGGCCCAAGGCAAACGGAGCGGTCTATGAGCCAACGCCCATGGCAAGTGTTGCGGCGCCATACCGTGCATCAAAGCGACTGGGTCAGCCTGCACCAAGACGACGTACAGCTCCCTGACGGCAGCATCATCGTCGGGCACCACGTGGTCGACTACCCCCGCCCAGCGGTGGGGGTAGTGGCGGTGCGCGCCGATGGCGCCATCATGCTGGTCGAGCACTACCGCTTTATCGTTGATCGGACCCACTGGGAAGTCCCAGCGGGGCGAGTCGACCCCGATGAAGATCATGCCACCGCCGCCGCCCGTGAACTCTGGGAAGAAAGTGGCTGTGTGGCCGATCACTATACCTACCTCGGTGAATACCACCCCGC
>DBCF01000098.1:796-3391 GCA_002292925.1 Roseiflexaceae bacterium UBA965
GTGATTAGTGACACCAACGAAATCATGTCGGCGCGCTGGGTCATGCCCGGCGAAATCTGGGATTTGATTGGCCAAAACGCCATTCGTGACGGTTTGACCCTCACCGCCGTATTGTGGACCGACGCCTATCAACGGGGCATCATTGCGCCAAGGAGCACCACATGACCCGGGTATCGATTGTAGGCGCAAGTGGGTATGTGGGGGGCGAATTGTTGCGCTTGCTCTTGCGCCACCCCCAAGTCAGCATCCACCAAGTCACATCAGAACGCTTGGCCGGCAAACCGGTCAGTGGTCCCCACCCCCATTTGCGCGGAGTAACTGATTTGACCTTTACCAGTCAAAGCCAGCTCGAAGCGTGTGATCTGCTAATTTTGGCGTTGCCGCATGGCTCGGCTGCCAAACGCATCGCCGAATACGCCCAACTCGCCCCAAAAATCATCGATTGCTCGGCCGACTTCCGCCTGCGCAATCCGAGTGATTACGACCAATGGTACGGCGAAGCCCACCCCACCCCCCAATGGCTCGACCGCTTTGTGTATGGGCTGCCCGAGCTCAACCGCGCGGCCCTACGCGGCGCCAACTACGTCAGTGGCGTTGGATGTAATGCGACTGCCACCAATCTGGCCTTGTTGCCCCTCGTCCGCGCGGGCATCATCACCGGCAACGACGTGGTGATTAGCGATGTCAAAGTAGGCTCGTCTGAAGGGGGCGCCCAAGGCAACGATGGCTCGCACCACCCCGAACGGAGTGGCGTGGTACGCTCGTTTGCACCCACCGGCCACCGCCATACCGCCGAAATCGTACAGGCTACCGGGCTGAGCAATGTCCACTTGAGTATTACCAGTGTGGAACTGGTACGGGGCGCAGTAGCGACGGTGCATTGTCTGCCTAGCCAAACGGTCGATGAAAAAACCTTGTGGCGGGCCTATCGTGCTTGCTATCGCAGCGAGCCGTTTGTACGCATCGTGCGTGAACGCACCGGATTCCATCGCCTGCCCGAACCCAAGTTACTCGGTGGCACCAATCTGGCCGACGTGGGCTTTGACCTCGATGAACAAAGCGGCCGAATCGTCAGCATTTGTGCAATAGACAATCTGATGAAAGGGGCAGCCGGGAGCGCCGTGCAATGCCTCAATTTGATGTGTGATTACCCCGAAACCACCGCCCTCGAGATGATTGGTTTGCACCCTTATTAGCTGGAAAGTTTGACCTGCATGAATCGCGCGAATTTGGCTTTTGCCGGGATGATTATTGCTTGTATTTTGTGGGGGAGCTCACATGCTATCGCCAAAGCGGCACTCGAAACCGTCCCGCCGTTTTTGCTTGGAGCCTTACGCATCAGCATCACGGTCCCCGTCTTGAGTCTGATTTTTTTGCTCACCAAACGCCAAGCGGTGGCAGCATCAGACCGCTGGCCAATGGCACGACTCAGCATGATTGGCGTCGTCGCAAGCTTCGTGTTCGGTTATAGTGGCATCAATTTGACCCTATCGTCTGACGCATCGTTGTTGATAATCGGCGAAGTTATTTTTACAGCTATTTTGGCTTATTTTTTGCTCCATGAGCGGATTGAGCGCAACCGGCTGATTGGCATCGCAATTGGCGCGGTAGGGGCGATTATTTTGATTGGCGGTACTGCGAGTGCAAACACTGTAGCCGCTCCCAATCGGCTCCTTGGCAACCTCCTCTTTTTGATTTGTCTGGCCTGTGAGTCCTACTATACCGTGCGGGGTGGTCTCTTTCTCAAACGCAACGATTCAATTAGCATGATGCTCCTCGTCAATGGCATTAGTATGATTGTCTGGGTACCAATCATTGTCTGGTACATCGCGAGTGGGCAATTCCCACAATTCGACAATGCCACGCTATTGAGTACCCTCTATCTCGCCCTTGTGCCGTCGGTACTCTGTTATTTTTTGTGGTTCCATGCCGTACAACACGTAGGTGCCACCGTAGCGGGCGTGGCACTGCTCTTTCAGCCTGTGGTTGGTGCAATCCTCGGCATTACCATGCTCGGCGACCCTATCACGTGGCCATTGATTAGTGGCGGTGTGCTTGTAATTAGTGCATTAGTTATCACGAGTCTGCCCCAAAAAACAGCTACCCCCACAATTGTCACAGAGGTCAATCAATGAGTCGTGCCACCGCGCTATTGCTACTCGCCGTCGCAAATATCATCTGGGGTGCATCACATGCCGTCGGCAAATTAGCCACCGATAGTTTCGACCCCATCTTACTCGCCGGGTTGCGGGTTGTCGTCGCCACTGGCATATTCTGGGGGTTGCGCATCAGTCGCGTCGCCGCCACAGAGCATATTTCGCATTGGCAACGTGGGCAACTCGCCGCACTCGGGATTATTGCGGTGGCCGCTGCACAGATGCTCGACTATAGCGGGCTGGCACTCACCACTTCCACCGATTCATCACTAATGATTATCGGCGAAGTCATTTTTACGGCAGTACTCGCAGTGCTCATCGCCAAAGAGCACCTCGGTTGGCAACGAGCACTCGGTCTCGCCATTGGCATCGTGGGGGTGGTTATTTTGACACTCGGCGGTGCCCCAAACAGCGAATACGCCCCCAACCGGCTGCTCGG
>DBCF01000308.1:0-389 GCA_002292925.1 Roseiflexaceae bacterium UBA965
AGTGAGATTTGCGCCAGTGAGATTGCATCCCGACAAATCTACGCCAGGATTACGTTGGCTACAATCACTACTCGATGCAACAGCAGCAGCAGTGAATTGTACGGTGGCTATTTCGGTTGAACCTGGTATAAATGTGGCGGTCGGTGGTGCTGTTTGCATAATGAAAGAGGTCGCTGTCCCTAAGGGTGTCACCGTCATAAACGCCAATATACAACTTGCACCATGCGTATCGCTATTGCTTCCATCTAGGCAGATCGTGTTGCCCCAAATAGTGGTGGTGAGTGTGCTCCCCGAAAAATCCGTCCCTGTCAGATTCGTATTGGTGAAGTTCGTCGCTGTCAATGTAGCCCCTGTCAAATCGACAGACGTGAGTGCTGATCCCGAAAAAT
>DBCF01000308.1:494-1196 GCA_002292925.1 Roseiflexaceae bacterium UBA965
GTCATGATGGCATTGGTCATTATCACCCCGGTCATGGTAACGCCAGTGAGATTTGCTCCAGTCAGAATGATTCCGGTGAGGGTGGCGCCGGTGAGGGTGATGTTACTCAAATTGGCATTGGTCAAATTGGCATAGGGACCAATTAAATAGCCATTGAGTACGAGCCAATTTGTAGGTAATCCACTTGGCGTCCCCGTAATAGTGCCTGATTGTACTCCGTTGAGTATCGCCCCAGTCAAATTCGTCCCTGCTAGGTTGGCGCCGCTGAAATTAGCGCCGGTAAGATTAGCGCCGGTAAGATCGATTCCAGCGAGATCGACTCCGGTAAGATTGCACCCCGACAAATCAGCATTAGGACTGCGCTGACTACAATCACTACTTGTTGCCGATACGATTGGCAGTGACAAATAAATCGAAAGACCCATGACAAATAACAAACAGATACTAATCGTAATCCGTTGCATGCGGTAGCGGCTTTCTCAAATAAAAAACTATTGCACATATAGATAGCATAGTATTTGAATAAAAAATTCATACATATTTAGTATACATTAGATTTAATTAATCAATATTATGCATGTTCATGTGTAATATAAATTTGACTACAGAATTGTCTATCTGTAGTCAATATTCCGATGTCGTGGGGCGTTATTGCATGGCGCCATGTAGGGAGATTCCACGCTGTGGTTGCCATCGCAACCG
>DBCF01000308.1:1228-7789 GCA_002292925.1 Roseiflexaceae bacterium UBA965
CGGCATGGAATGACGCTAGAGGTGGGATTTTGGTGTAGGTATTGATTTAACGCAACAAAAACTGTTTTTAATACGTATCATAATTCATGCAAATATTGCCATGGTGTGAGATTGTTGCATCATGTAGCACCGTAGGGGAATTATGGATACGACGTGGGTATGGATTGCATTTAATGTGTTTGTATTGGGTATGTTAGCACTTGATCTAGGGGTTTTTCATCGTACTGCGCATGCGGTATCGATGCGTGAAGCGGTGACCTGGAGTGTGGTATGGATCGGGTTGGCGCTGGTATTTAATGCAGGGTTGTATTTTTATTGGGACACCATCATGCCGGAGAGTAGCTACACAAATAGCGAAGCGGCAATAGCGTTCTTGACCGGGTATTTAATCGAAAAATCACTAAGTGTCGACAACGTTTTTATTTTTGTGTTGTTGTTTAGCAGTTTTGCTGTACCTGCTCCCTATCAGCACCGCGTCTTGTTTTGGGGAGTATTGGGTGCCTTGGTGATGCGTGGGTTGATGATTTTTGCGGGAGCAGCGCTGATTGCGCAATTCCACTGGGTGATTTGGATTTTCGGGGGCTTTTTGATTATCACCGGCTTGCGCATGCTCAAGAGTGATGATCACGCCGTTGATCCTGCCAATCATGTGGTAGTGCAGTGGTTGCGCCGTATCATGCCGATGACCGAAGGCTATGTGGGCCAAAAATTCACCGTTATCGAAAATGGTATTCGCAAGGCGACGCCATTATTGGCCGTGCTACTGGTGGTCGAATTTACTGATTTGATTTTTGCCGTAGATTCGATTCCGGCGATTTTTGCGGTAACCCTCGATCCGTTTATTGTCTATACATCTAATGTGTTTGCGATTTTGGGGTTGCGGGCCTTGTACTTTGTGTTGGCTGGCGCAATGGGCAAATTTATCTATCTCAAACCAGCCTTAGCGTTTATTTTGACATTTGTCGGTGTCAAAATGATTTTGCCCGATGCGTCATTGGCGTTATTAGGTGAAAAAATCAAGCTGCCGGTGGAGGTTTCGTTGGGAGTCGTGTTGGCAACGTTAGTAATTGCCATCATTGCATCGTGGTGGCGTGGACGTCAGCAGGGAACGAGCACCCCAACCCACTAAACAATAGTAATGAAAAGCGACAATCATGGTAGCGCATTAGCGCTACCATGATTGTCATAATGTTGTGTCATCCCCAAAACACCCATCGCACCAGCAAATATATATGCCGGTGCGATGGGTGTTTTGGGGAGGGATTAGTTTTTGGGTGGTTGTGGTACGGCGCGAATAATCAACCGTTGACTAAAACGATCAACCCCTGTGGGTGGCCAGCAGGTAATCAAGGTGAGTATTTCGCTCGAGGTGTTGTCGATATAGCTGAGGTTGGCAATTTGCTCACTCGGGCTGGCGTATTGTTCATCGACAAGGATTTGGCGTTGTACTACATAGGTGAAAATCTGTGCGCCACTCATGAGCATGATTTGATCGTTGGGACGGAGTTGATCGAGATTGCGAAATACTTTGCCATACCCACCTACATGGCCACTCAACACAATATTATTTGGTTGTCCGGGATTTGCTGAAGTAAAGTGATGCCCGACGGCGTATTGGGCCACTTGCCAGACCAAACTTGATTGCCCATTGCTGTCACTAATCGTATCCCAGCCTACTTCGACAACTGCACTATCGAGTTTAATTGCGGGAATGACAATATGTGTAATTGCTTGGCTCTGAATTGTCGCCGTGATTTGTGGGATTGATACGGTAGTGGGCGTAGCGATTTTTTCTGTGTGAGGGGATGGGAGTGGTGATGGCAGCGGCGGTGTATTGGGAATGGGCGTGGGAATTTGCATTACAGTGATGGGTGGGGTCAGGTATTCATGTACTTTGATTATGGTGGCTTGGAGCCCGAGATAGAGGGTAGCGACTGTCGCCACCACGATGACCGGTGTGATGATAATGCGTGTGATTTGTTGCATGCGTCGTCGTTGTGGGAGCTGGGCGTCATGCCAAATCCGTGCGCGGCGGTGACTGCGGGTCAACCGAAGCTGTTGTTGGATGTGGAGCCATGTTTTTGGTTTCGTGGGATTTTTTTTGGTCATGCGTATATCATTATTGGCTACTTGAGTAGGCGTGTGCTTTGCCAATAGAGTCCGATACTCAAGAGCAGACAAATCCCTATCAATACAATAACTGGCGTATTGCTCCAAATATCACTACTTTCAGTGTTCCCCGTTGATGGCAATCGTATCGGTTTAATTGTGGGGGATTGCGGTGTTGCGATAACGTTGATGACGATAGTTGCTGGTAGAACGATTGCTGTAACAGCTAGTTGATTGGCGATTACGGTTTGCGTTGCTTGTACGCTTTGCAAATCAATCACAGGGTTATTCGTTACGGGAGTGTATGTCTGCGCAATAATTGGCGTGGTGACGACCGTCGCGGTGTCTCCAAACAACCGTGGCTGTTGGATGTAGATTCCCACCATCAAAATGATACAAATACTCAAGAGCAATACTACTAATATTGTACGCATACGTAACCTCATCATTCTATACGTCTAGTATAGGTGGTAAGGCCTAAAAAAAGAGATATTTTTATTACAAATTGAAAACGTTTAACATAACCCACTATACACTGAGCTATTGTATTTTTTTTTAATGATTATATGAAAGATAGAGAATCGCCGTACAGACCAAGTTTGTGATATAGGCGCATAGACAATTATGGTGTGCCACGAGTGATGCGGGGGGTAGAAGTCGCGGATTGTGTGCGTGAGCGTGATGGCGTGACGCTATTAGTGGGCGTACGGCTGGGTGATGCCGTCCAGGTGCGGGTAAGGGTACGTGATGCGGTTCTCGTACGTGTCAGCGAGTGGGTCTGGGTGGCGGTCGTTGTGCGGGTGGGGGTACGTGATGGCGTGAGGGTCATTGCCGCCACATAGGCATTTGAGGCGAGGCGAGGCATGGTAAGCGGGTCGCCGAGTAAGGTATAGGCCGAAATAATGTTTTCACAGCAATTGGAGCTGGCTGCAAGGTATACCATACCGGTAAATGTGGCGGTACCAATCGTATGGATGGGTTGTTGATCGTCGCGCAAGACGCGATAAAACTGTTAAAAAAGCAGATTATGCCCGGTGGCAAGTTTCATCCCGGCTGCCCCCCACGTGGCAATTGCCCACCACGACATTGTGTAAATCTCGCGCGTTGCTACTCCACCCAAAACGAAAATAAACTGCCTATTTACATTTATACGTTATAGTGTATAATCAAGGTCGGTGAACAAAAAAATAGGAGGTTTCAAATGTCGGAAGCACAGTTACAAACCAAAAATGGCGTGGTTATTCCGTTACTCGGGGTAGACGCAGTGGGCTCGATGGTCGGGTTATTTTTGCGGATGACGATTCAGCAACGGTATCACAACAACACGCACGACCCATTAGAAGTCATGTACACCTTCCCCTTGCCAGCGGCGGCAGTATTGCTCCAAGCCGAGATACACGTGCGGGGTGTGGTCTATCAATCACAGGTACATGCCAAACCCAAGGCCAGCAAAAAATACACCGAGGCAGTTGCAGCCGGCGATACGGCAATTTTGGTGGCGCAGGTTGATGACCTCTACTCCATCCAAATCGGCAACGTGCCTGCAGGCGAAGCAGTTTCTATCCACATCACCTACGGCGAAATGCTAGTACCAAATGACGGGGTGGTGCGGGTGAGTTTGCCCACCACGATTGCCCCACGCTATGGTACGCCACCGGTAACGATGCGTCCCGAGCAAGTGCCGTTCAGCGATTTGTTTGTGCGCTATCCATTTACCTACCAATTGACGGTATGGGGGCGAGCTGCCAGTACACTCGAAGTGCCAAGTCATATCGCCACCATTGCCAGTGATGAAACCGTCACGACCATTGTGATTGATGGGGTGAGCATGGATCGGGATGTGGTGGTGTTGGCGCAAGGCTATCAAGGATATTGTGGCAGTCTGACCGCTAGTCATGCCCGCCAACAGTGGTTGGCCAACTACGTGACGATTCCCCCCACGACAACAGCACCGGTAGCCAAGCCCATGCATGTCAAATTGTTGATTGACTGCTCGGGATCGATGAGTGGTACATCAATCACCCAAGCCCGCCAAGCGGTGGTACGGTTGTTGCAGTTGCTCAGCGATGGTGACTCGATTGCAGTTACCCGCTTTGGCAGTGAGGTCCAAGATGTCACCGCAGGCTTGATGAAGGTCGGCGCTGTGGTGCGCAAACAGATGAATGCGTGGATCAAAACCGTTAATTCTGACCTCGGTGGCACTGAGACGGTAGCAGCTGTCGAGTATGTCCTCAATATGCCGACCAATGGAACTGACTGTGACGTGATTTTGATTACCGATGGAGAGACATACGAAGTCGATAGTGTGGCACAGCGCGCCCTCAATGCAGGGCACCGGATTTATCCGTTGGTGATTGGCTTTGCCCCTGCCGATGGTCAGCTCCAAAAATTGGCCCAAATTACGGGTGGTTTTTGTGAGGTAGTGACCCCCAATGAGCGCATCGAGGATGCTATGGCACGGATTGTACGGCGCATCAAGGCTGACGCGGTGCTTGATGTGGCCATCGAATATGGCGAAGGCGTGGTAGCGTGGAAGCAAGGCCGGCGCCTGCAATACGTCGGTGATACGGCGTTGTTGACGGCGGTGCTCGACCGTGCCGTCACCCCACAGTTGCGGGTCGGTACGCTACAAACATCCATTCCCACCACGACGGTGCCCGATGCCCTCACGGCTGATTTTGTGCGCACGATTGCTGCCCAACACTTGGCCGATTTGGTGGGTGATGCCCAACAAGCGTGGGCCGAGCAACATCAGCTTTTGTCGGAGCAGACGGCAGTCGTCGCAGTGGCGACCCACGCCAGCGATGCCAAAGTGATTGGCACGGCGGTCAAGTCGGTCGTGGCCCAAGAACTAGCCTATGATTGGCATGGCAGTGCGGGGGTGCTCAAAGAACAAGTGATGTACATGCCACAGATAATGCATGCCAGCTTTGCAGGCAGTGTGCGCCGTTCGAGTAGTCCATCGGTGCGCGTGAGTAGTCCCCGTCCGAGTAGTCCACCGGTGCGCATGAGTAGTGCGGCACCTGCTGACTCAACCTTGGCATCACAATCACCACGCCAGAGTCGGGCAAATCGGGTGATGTCGAGTCCTCCAGCACGTGTGCCACTGCCTCGCGGGTTTTCTATGGGTGATGACTACGAGACCGAAGCGCTGGCGGTTGATATGAACCGTTACGTGGCCGCAGTGACCAACGCGTTGGCACAGGTTAATCGTGACATTCGCACTTTGACCTTGGCGCATTTGTTGGCGGCAGGGTTGCCCGCCGACATCATCGAGGCTTGTCAGGCGATTACCGGTTATAGCGAGTCCCAAATCGTACAAGCCTTGGTGGCAATCATCCTAGGTGACGACGAGGCTGCCCGCTACCAAGGTGCCGCAAAGGACATTCCGGTGGCGTTGCGTGGCGGCATCACGATTGTCTTGCAGACCGCAGATTAATCTGGGGTGATGCCAAAGCGGCGCAGGGTGTCGTCCCACGCCACAATCCCGCTGACAGCATCGATTCCTTCGACACAACACGCCGCCACGGCGCATGCTCCCTGTGCACATATGTGTACAGGGAGTTTTTTGGTGATGCCATGAATCAAGCCAGCCATGCAGGCATCACCGGCCCCCACGGTACCTGCCACCGTGACGGGGTAGGCGGGTTGTGCGTGGCGTTGGTTGGCCCATTGGTCTGTAGCGAGCCACGGCAGATGGGTGAACGCCGTCGCTGGCCCGGTATGCAGATAAAGCCCGCGGCTGCCCAGTTTGATGCCGGCCACTGCCACGCCCAGGTCAATCAGCTCAGCACAGATGCTGATGATATCGGCGTGACTCAATTGCTGGTCGCAGTCATGCCCCCAACGGGCATAGAGGTCGGGGCGGAGCATGGCACAGATTTCGCTGGCACTGGGCACAAACACATCGGTATGGGGCAAAACGCGTGTCAAGATGTGGGGCCAGTGGTATTGGCCGGAGGCGGCCTGCGGGTCGGGTAGTACCATGTCGATGCTGGTGGTGATACCGTGGGCATGGGCCTGTTGGAGCAACCCAACCAGCGGCGCGGCATCGTCGGCCATCAAGGCGGCCAGCATGGGTGGGTAGCCGATATGCAGCCAATCTGCGCCGGTGAGATGAGGGGTGATATGGGCCACACCGAGGTGGGCGGTGGTGCCAGGGAAGTACCAAAACGCGCGATCTTGGCCACTCGGCGCCACCACCACCGAATACGAGGTGGCTTGGCCGGGATCGATGGTCAAGCTTCGTACCAATTGCGGGTCGCGGGCATAGAGCTGTTGGGAGATGGCATTCCCCACGAAATCAGTGCCACAGAGCCCCACCAAGCCCACCTCGCCCCCCAATAGGTGCAGGGCGAGACCGGTATTGGCGACGGCGCCCCCCAGCGCAATCGTCAGCGCACCTACTTCATTGAGCCTGCCGGGGAGTGCTACGGCTGCCACGGGGAGCGC
>DBCF01000277.1 GCA_002292925.1 Roseiflexaceae bacterium UBA965
GAAGATGCCGATTTGAGCATCCGCATCAGCCAATACGGGCATTTGTATGTGTTGCCCCAAGCCAAAATCAGCCACCATCCCACACCACAGGGCTGGTGGAGCGCCACGCGACGGATGTTTGGCTATGGTCTGGTGTGGCCCACCGTAGTACGGCGCAATCCATCACTGGCATCACCACTGCGCCAACTGGCCCGGGGGTGGGCCTTTGCAATCTTGGTGGCCTCGCCAGTATTGGCGCTCATCACCTGCCTGCGCCGACGCCCACAGTTACCCTACCTGCTAGGCTGTTGGTGGTTACACTGGTGTTGGACGCTGGGAGTCGCCCATGCCCACTGGCACGACCATGTCCAATAACACCCTCATCACCATCGCCGTCTGTAGTCGCAACCGCCCTGAACAACTCCAGGCGTGGTGGGCGCATATCTGCACAATTGCGGATAGTGGCACTACACCCATCCTGGTGATTGATCAATCAGATGAGCCACCACTGCTTCCCAGTGCCCCCAACCTCACCATCATCCATCGCCCCGGGCGGGGTTTGGCGCGGGCCCGCAATCTGGCGCTTGCACACGCCACCACTCCCTACGTGGCGTTTTGTGATGACGATTGTCGCCCCAACCATGATTGGCTCATCACCATCACGGCGGTGATTCACCGGCAACCCGAAGTGGCGTTACTTTACGGTGCGGTCTGGCCCAGTGGTACTGATTATCAGTTGCACCATCATCACACCCATGCCGGCAGTACGGTATGGGCCAGTCGCCGTGATGGGATGGTCTGTAGTGCCTTGCGGATTGCGGCGACTCCTAGCCACTACACCACGCCCGTGGCCCCACTCGAATGCCTCGGGCAAGGCAACAACATGATTGTGGCGCGGGCGGCGGTACAACAGTGGGGCGGATTTCAGCCCTGGCTGGGCGCCGGAGCGTGGTTACAGGCCGGTGAAGATGTCGAAATCACGCTCCGCCTACTCGACCACGGCGCCATCTGTATGTATGATCCGCAGATACGGCTCAGCCATGACGCCTGGCAAACGGCCGATTCCTTGACGGCCACCGAACACGGCTATAGTGTGGGGATGCTGGCGGTACATGTCTGGTATGACCTCAAGGGAGTGGCGGTAGCCCGTGAATACCTACAGTTTCGCTTCAACACTGCCAAAAAAACTATCGGCGCCCGTGATGAAACGCACAGACGCAGTCGCACTTTTTTGTGGGCGCGGGGCTGGGCGCTGGCCAAAGGAATCATCGGCGGCGTCAGCTTGTGGCTGGTGGGGTGGGTGAAAGGATTTCCAAAAATATCCTGATTTTTCTGACATCACTCCCTATTCACCGCCCACCCGTATCATTTTTTCATCAACACCATATAAGTAGCACACTATGCACAGCATCCAACGGGTTCGCACCAATTTATATGCCGCCTTGAGTGGTACCGCTCTCAGCCAAGCCATTGCGGGGGTGGCGCAAGTCATGATTGTGCGCACGCTGGGGGTAGAAAGCTATGGGCGCTACACGTTGCTGTATGCCTGGTTGGCGATTGTGGCGGCGGTGATGGGTGCCGGGCTCGACATGTGGTTGCTCGACAGTGTCAGTCGCCAACCAGCGTTATTGCGGCGCAGTTTGGGGCGGATCGTGTTCACCAAACTCAGTATTGGCCTGCTCTGTATCGGTGTCATGTGGGGAAGTCGTTGGAATAGTACCCTCGATCCGTGGTTGCTCAGTATTGGCTTTGTGGCAGTAATTGCTGACTCGCTCAGCGCCACATTGTGGCAAAGTTTGCGGGCACTCGGACACCACCGCACCGTAGCCATACTCCAGAGTGTAGCGATGGGGTTATTGTTGACGGGGGTACTCGCAGGAGCAGCCCACAGCGTTGGAATATTGTTGGCGCTCCAAGCCACCGTCGCCGTGGTGATGTTGGTCGTGGCGGGGGTCGCTGTGTGGCGACACATGCCGGTTGCTACGACGACTGCGGCGTTATCGCTCCGCCACGGCGTACCGTTTGTGGTGTCTGACGTCCTTGCACAACTGTATACCTACAGTAGCACGTTGTTGTTGGGGGGGATGGCGAGTATGAGTGCGGTGGGGGTGTTTCGTGGGGCATGGAGCCTGATTGGCTATTCATTTGTGGTGCCAGCAGTTATTTTTGCCACCACGTTACCGCAACTCAATGCGCCCAACCCGCCCGCCATCCGCAAAAAAATCATCACCACTGCCGCCGGATTATTGGCACTCTATGCCGTGGGCATGGGGCTATTTGCTTGGCTGGGGGCGCCACTGCTCTTGCCGTGGCTATATGGGCCAAGTTATCAGGCCAGTGCCCAAATGGTCGGGCAGCTCGCGCTCGTACCCCTCGCCAAAGCGGGCAGTTTTTTGGGGGTATTGTTGCTAGTGCATCAAAAAAGACTACGGGTGCGCATCGGCATTCAAGCCGTGGTGGTGGTGAGTTTGTGGCTGACCGCGCCGTGGTTGATTGCCCAAATGGGCATACAGGGTGCCATCCAGAGTCAGCTGTTTTGTGAAGGCCTACTGGCGGTTGGCTACCTCGTGAGTGGGCTGGTGCTGATGGCACTCCCCCGGCAACGGGTCTGGCCACCGCAACGCATCTATGTCAGCAACATGCATGGGGTGGCCAACGTGGGTGATTTGGCGATTCACCAGCAACAAATCCAGCGGCTGGCAGACTGCTTCCCCACCGCCCACATCACCCTCGCCTACCACGACCGCGTAGGGGCGCAACGGGTATTCCCTCAGCACCACGTCATCACTGGGCTGAGTCATTGGGTGTATGCAGACAATGGTCAGATTGCGCCGCTCTTAACCCGCATCAGGCGCACCGTGCTCTGGATCTGCGCCATACCGTTGCTCCGTTGGGGCGTAGTGCCTCGCTGGGGGCTCCGAGCCGACGAACAGGCCACGCTCCACGCCCTAGCCAACGCCGATGTCGTCTATGCCAGTGGCGGCGGATATCTCTACGACACCCATCGCCGTGGTGGGTTGGGGCGCGTGCTCAGTTGGGATTGGTATTTGTTGGCAGACATGCTGACGGCCATCGCCATCGGTTGCCCACTGGTGTTGTTGCCCCAATCGTTTGGGCCGTGTCACAATCCGTGGTTGCGCCGGGCGGTGGTCTGGGTGACCCGCCACGCTCAACGCGTCTATGCCCGCGAATCGCTGAGTAGCGCATGGCTTAGTAGCCACGGAATCGTTCATCATAGCGCACCAGATTGTGCCTGGGGCATGATACAAACGGTACCAATCGTACCCCACACCCCACCCATTCTTGGGATTACGGTGATTAATTGGGGAGCACAATCACAAAACTTTGCTGGGCAAACGCACTATGAAACGGTGATGACCCACGTCATCACCCAT